>VBLN01000167.1 GCA_005878685.1 Deltaproteobacteria bacterium
CGCGCGAGACGTTCAAGCGGCGATCAACGCGGCGCGCGGCCAACTGCCAACTAATCTGCCGAGCAATCCTTCTTACAGAAAGGTAAATCCCGCCGACGCGCCTATTTTGATCCTTGCGCTGACCTCGGATTTGATGGACAAGCCGCAGATCTACGACATTGCATCTTCCGTCCTGCAACAGAAACTCTCACAAGTGAAAGGCGTAGGCCAGGTGAACGTCGGTGGTGGAGCGCTCCCGGCCGTTCGGGTGGACGTCAATCCGACGGTTTTGAATCATTACGGAATTGGCCTGGAAGATCTCCGGCCTGTCCTGAGCAGCGCGAACGCTAACCGTCCCAAGGGCGCTCTGGCGGATCAGAATCACACCTGGTCGCTCGGAGCCACCGATCAATTGTTCAAAGCCCAGGAATATCGTCCTCTGCTTATCACCTACCGCAATGGCGCAGCGGTGCGCCTCGAAGATGTAGCGACCGTCACCGATTCCGTGGAGGATATTCGCACTGGCGGCCTCGCCAACGGAAAGCCCGCAGTTCTGGTAATTGTATTTCGCCAGCCGGGTGCCAATATCATCGACACCGTCGATCGGGTCCTCGAGCTGCTGCCGTCGTTGCGCGCTTCTTTCCCGCCGACGGTTAACCTCTCCGTCGTTCTAAATGCCACCACGACGATTCGGGCGTCTGTGCGGGACATCCAGATAACGCTCTTGATTTCCATTACGCTGGTCATCCTCGTGGTTTTTGTTTTTCTCCGCAGCGTCCGATCGACGATCATCCCGAGCGTCGCCGTGCCGATCTCTCTCATCGGCACCTTCGGCGGCATGTATCTATTAGGCTACAGTCTCGACAATCTATCACTCATGGCGCTCACCATCGCGACCGGGTTTGTCGTTGACGACGCCATCGTCGTGATCGAAAACATCACCCGCCACTTGGAGCGGGGAATGGGTCCCCAGGAGGCGGCGCTACTCGGCGCCAGAGAAATCGGCTTCACGGTGATCTCGATCAGCTTGTCGCTGGTCGCGGTTTTCATTCCGATTCTGATGATGGGTGGCATTGTCGGACGCCTATTTCGCGAATTTGCCGTCACCCTCTCGCTGGCCATCGGTGTCTCGCTGCTGGTGTCATTGACCACGACCCCCATGATGTGCGCGAAGCTGCTCCGGTCCCACGATCAAGAGAAACACGGGCGGCTATACCAGGCCAGCGAGCGCGCCTTTCAGTGGATTCTCGGCAACTACGAATCCTCCCTCGGCTGGGTGCTCCGGCACCAACCGCTGATTCTTCTCGTCACGCTCGTGACGATGGCAGCAACCGGCTTTCTTTACCTGAAGATCCCGAAAGGGTTTTTCCCGCAGCAGGACACCGGCCGGATCAACGGATCGATCCAAGGTGACCAGAACATTTCTTTTCAGGCGATGCGAGGCCGGATGACGCAACTGGCCGAGACGGTTTTGAATCATTACGGAATTGGCCTGGAAGATCTCCGGCCTGTCCTGAGCAGCGAGAACGTAAGATCACTGCCGACCAAGTGATTGCACAGCTGCGCGGCAAGCTGGCCCGCATTCCCGCAGTCACGCTGTATCTTCAGCCGGTGCAGGATTTGCGCGTGGACGGCCGCATGAGCAACGCGCAATATCAATACACGCTGCAAAGTGACAGTGTACAGGATCTGCTGATTTGGGGGCCGCGCATGCTTGCGAAACTTAAGACCGTGCGCGGATTGCTCGACGTCAACAGCGATCAACAAAATAAGGGACTTCAGGCAAGCTTGATCATCGATCGAGCCACCGCATCAAGGCTCGGCATCACGACGCAAATGATCGATAACACGCTCTACGACGCCTTCGGCCAACGACAGGTATCGACTATTTACACGCAGCTCAATCAGTATCACGTCGTGATGGAGGTGGACCCGCAATTTTGGCAAAACCCCGACGGTCTAAAACACATCTATGTGAAAGCGCCCGACGGCGCTCAGGTTCCGTTGAGTGCCTTCACACATTACGCGCCTTCAACTGCCCCGCTTGTGGTGACCCACCAGGGTCAATTTCCGTCGGTTACGCTATCGTTCAATTTACGGCCCGGCTTGGCACTCGGCGACGCTGTAGACGCGGTGGAGGAAACGGCCGCTCAGATCGGTTTGCCATCTTCTATTCACGGGAATTTTTCGGGCTCGGCGCAGGCGTTTCAAGAATCCTTGGCCAGCGAGCCGCTGCTGATCGCTGCGGCGCTGCTGACGGTTTACATCGTGCTCGGCGTGCTCTACGAAAGTCTGATTCATCCGATCACGATCCTCTCCACGCTTCCGTCCGCGGGCGTCGGGGCGCTGCTGGCGCTCGTTCTCTTTCGGAGCGAGCTGAGCGTCATCGCGCTCATCGGAATCATTTTATTGATCGGGATCGTCAAAAAAAATGCCATCATGATGATCGATTTCGCCCTCGAGGCAGAGCGCAGCGAAGATAAGAGTCCTCTCGATGCTATTTTTCAAGCCTGTTTGCTGCGCTTTCGGCCCATCATGATGACGACGATGGCGGCACTGCTCGGTGGTCTGCCGCTCGCTTTGGGAATGGGCGTTGGCTCAGAACTGCGCCGGCCGCTTGGGATCGCCATCGTCGGCGGCTTGATCATGAGCCAGATGCTGACGCTCTACACGACTCCGGTCGTCTATCTCTACCTCGACCGCTGCCGGCTGTGGTTCGAACGCCTGCGGGCGCGGCGCGCGCGCTCTGTTGCGGAAAGCGCCGGTTAGTAAGGAATGGTCTGTGCCTAGCTGGAAGCAATTATCTTTCGCGCGGATGAGACAAAGCGGCATGATGCTCGCCGCGACCGGCATGCTCTCGTTACTGATCGGCTGTACGGTCGGCCCCGACTATGTGAGACCGGGGGTTGAGGTGCCCGGTGGCTACAAGGAGATGGCGGGTTGGAGAGTGGCACGACCGAAGGACGATACCCTTCGAGGAGCGTGGTGGGAGATCTTCAATGATCCTCAGCTGAACGGGCTCGAAGAGCAAGTCGACATCTCGAACCAAAACGTAGCCCAGGCGGAAGCGCAGTTCCGCCAGGCGCGCGCGCTGGTTCAGCAGGCACGGGCCGCTTACTTTCCAACCATTACGATCGGGGTCGGCGTGACCCGCTCGCGCCGATCCTCCACTATCGGCACAGGCGGTTCAGCATCGAGGAACGCCGTCACGGATTACTCATTGCCCGTCGACGTATCGTGGGAGCTGGATGTCTGGGGCCGGATTCGCCGGGCGGTCGAGTCATCGCAGGCAGGGGCCCAGGCAAGCGCTGCGGACCTCGAAACCGCACGGCTGAGCGCTCGGGCCGAACTGGCGCAGGATTACTTTCAACTCCGGTCGCTCGATACGCAGAAGCAGCTTCTGGACGCGGCGGTCGCCGACTTTGAAAAGTCGCTTGAACTTACGAACAACCGGTACGCTGCTGGAGTGGCCTCCAGGGCAGATGTGCTTCAGGCCGAAACTCAGCTCAAGACGACCCAAGCCCAGGCGATCGACGTGGGCGTGCTGCGCGCGCAATTGGAGCACGCCATCGCATTGTTGATCGGAAAGCCGGCCTCTACGGTTTCCATTCCGCAAAAGCCGCTCGACATGATACCGCCGACGGTTCCGGTCGGCGTCCCGTCGGAAGTCCTGGAGCGCAGACCCGATATCGCCGCCGCCGAGCGGCGCGTAGCCGCGGCCAATGCCCAGATCGGTGTCGCCGAGGCAGCCTATTTCCCAACCGTCTCGCTCGGCGCATCCGGCGGCTTCGAGAGCGCGATCGCGTCGGAGTGGTTTTCAGCGCCGAGCCGCTTCTGGTCGGTAGGACCCGCGATTTCGGAGACCGTCTTCGACGGAGGTCTAAGACGGGCCCAGACCGACGAGGCGCGAGCGGCCTACGACGCCAGCGTCGCATTCTATCGCGAGACGGTGCTGGCCGGATTCGAGCAGGTGGAGGACAATCTTGCCGCGCTTCGCATTCTCGAAAACGAGGCTCAAGTCCAAGATGAGGCAGTAAAGGCCGCGCAACAATCTGTGACGGTAACCACGAATCAGTACAAAGCAGGAATCACCACCTACCTCAATGTCATCACCTCTCAAACGGCCACACTCACCAATGAAAGAACCGCCGCAACCATTCTTGGGAATCGGTTGAACGCAACAGTGCTCCTGATCAAAGCCTTGGGCGGCGGCTGGAACGCATCCAAGCTCCCGTAGACCAGGATTTGGCGACCGGCGAGAGAAAAGAGATTTGTTTTATGCCTGAGACCATCGAATGAGACCATCGAAGAGGAAGAGGCTGAATCTGACTCCAGGTTTTCTCCTGGACGCCCAGCCGCTCCTTGCCACGACTTTGTCCTCCAAGTCTCCCACAGTCAGGCTGGAAACAAAGACAACGTGACCTATATTATTGTATTGATGATCGAGGTCTCGGAGTCCTATCCTAAGGACTAAGATGTGGTCGATTATAGTTGGAGCCGTGGGAGTTTTTGGGAGTGCCGTTGCGGCGCGCTACTTAAAGGAGCGCGTTTCCGAGGGAAGGCCGCAGCACTATTGGCTCCTGGGACTCGCCGGACTCTTTCCCGCTTGGCTCGTCGCGTTTCTCGGCCTCCTTCCACCAGTGGCCGAAGAGGTTACTGAGGCTCCTTTACCGCCGCGGGCGCTCTTCTCCTCGGCAGTGGCTTTAATTGGCGTCATCGCCACAGACTATTTGCTTCGACGGTTGCAGAAGTCAGGACACACCCTCCCGCTTGTAACCTACTGGATTATCGGAGTGATTGCGTTGGTCCCGGCATGGTTGATTGCTCTGGTGGGTTTTTAACAATTCCTTACCCTTTATTACCACCCGAAGGCATATCATTTGGCCTTGATCCCAATTCTGCCCGATTCTAGCCAACGCCAAGAGGCTTTCTCAGCTTTTCCCTATTATCTCTGGCTCTGCCTTGGCATTCCTTGACTCTATGAGACGGAAGATTTAGAGCATTTCAGGGTGTTTGGGATTAAGCCGGTATACTTTATGTTTCCCGTCAACTCCCATGTACAGCTGGTCTCTTAATTGCGTAGTTACTGCGCAGAAGTGTTTTGGAATCATTTTCTCGCCTGAAAAAGCCACACCCCTTGCAAAGGGGGGTCGGAAAACCACGGGTCTGGTCTGCTTAGTTTTAGAAGGCAGATCCTGACAGCCGAGTTGCCGAAAGCGAGTGAAGGGAGTCGATGTATGGTTCGACTTTTGTTTTCATTCGCAAGGGATTTCTCGAAAAAAATTACAGATTCAGGTCCAACCTCAGAGGCTGTGGGTGGGAGCATGGCCTTAGAGTGGACTAATAGAGGAAGACCGTTGTCGAAAAGTAAGGGCCAGGCCCTGGTCGAAGTCACTTTAATTTTTCCCCTCCTTGTAATCCTGGTCGGTGCTGCCGTGGATTGGGGCCTTGGCTTATTTGTGTCCCACGTGGTCCAGAATGGTGTCCGGGAAGGGGCGAGAGTTGCAGTAACCCAATACCCCACTGTGAACTCCGCTAATGTAAAATCGCTTGTCAATTCCGTAATTCCAGACACGCCCCTTTTTTCCGGGTTTAGGAGTGTTACCAGTGTCACGTGCACGACATCAGGCGGTCTTCCCTCTGTTACTGTCCAAACCAATGGAACCTTCAATTTCATTTTTCTACGTCTATTGGGGTTTACTGCCATGCCGATCTCGCGCAGCGCGACCATGTACTATGAACGGGAATCTACCTGCACAGTGACGTAAGGGGATCATTTATGGGAAAAAGTTTGAAATTTTGGGCGAAGGGACAGGCGATAATCGAATTTACGCTAATGCTACCGATCATCATCACGGTACTAGCCGGACTAACGGATCTCGGCCTGGCTCTTTATCTTGCAATTGCGACCCAAAATGCTGTCCGAGAAGGAGCGCGCCTCGCCGCGAGGGGGGTGAATAGCAGCACAGTAAAGTCCCAAGTTATAAGTGGGATTCCTGCTACAAGCCAATTTAATATTACCACGGCTGATATAACTGTCACTGGCCCAACGACGATGAGCGGCGTTACTGGCTGCACGAATTCATCGGGTGGCTCGGCGCCTCAGTCAAAGATCAGTGTCACGGCAACAGGTACTTACAATTATGCCTTCTTGAAATATGTCGGATTTACGACTCAAACAATATCCCGAACAGGGATAATGCGTTACGAAGGGTCAACAGCGAGCCCCGAAAGCCTCTGTCACTAGTAGGAGAAAATATGAAGCATTTAAAGAGTCAGCATGGAGTAGCCATAATCTACGTAACCCTATTTTTGATGGTATTGGGTCTATTGTTCTTTGCCCTCGGTATTGATGTTGGATGGTTGGCTTATGTCAGGAGCCAAGGCCAAACTGCGGTAGACGCCGCTGCACTGGCAGGGGCGGCCGGGATACCGAATTACAACAGGACGGATGACAACACCGTTGTGGATAGCCTGATTACAGCTTCCAACAACAGCGTGGCTGCTGGGCTTAAAATAGATGACAGGCAATTTTGCGGCGGCTCTTCTAGCAGCCCAGAGTGCCCCTGGAGCAATTCTAAGACAGCGGCCGGGGTCAAGGTTACTAGGACTTTTCAGGCACCGGTATTTTTTGGTCGGCTGTTGGACGGAAAAAGCAACGCCGATATTACTGTAAGCTCTACTGCTTGGCTGGGTGGCGTGCAGGGGCTACGACCCGACCTCGATGTTGCCATATGTGGCAATCCTCCTCCGGCAGGCGTTGGTTATAATCCGAGCGCTCCTGGTGGTCCTACTTGTAGCACCAGTGTAAGCGTCGACTTTTCGCCGAGTACTACAAACAATGGAGCATGGTGGGCCTTCGGCACGAACCTAAATGCTTCAAACTGCAGAGGGTTCGTTAATAACCCTGATACTATTCCATTTGTTCAGAGCCAGGATTCTATCAACCTTAACAATGGGCAGATAACTTCCTGTATGAAGGCAATCGAAGATCGCTTCAAAAACCCAGATTCGCTTTTTTGCACACCGGCAATTTGCAATGGTCCTGATTCCCCGACAAAAAGAGCCTGTACAGTGATTATCCCGATTATCACCTGCCCAGGGGGCCCGATCACCGGAAGTCTGGATGTTCAGGGCTTCGCAGCTATGTGTATCACCGATGTAGTATCTAACCCGGCTTCTGACGCATCAATCAACGGTAATCTTATATGTAATGTGACAGCTGACGGGGTCCCTGGCGCCCCATTCTTTGGAATATATCCTGACCATGCAGCATTAGTGAGATGAGAAGTATCCCTTGGCCTCAAAAAAATAAGGGGCAGATGAGAGGTGATGGAGGGACACTGCGCCAGCAAATCAGGTCGTACCTACAGAACCAGAAACTCGCTGCCAAGCATTCGGAGTCAGTTTCTCGATAAAGGCTGGGATTTCAACCGATGCTTTGCTTTTTTTTGCTGGTTCTGGTAGGGAGCGGTTGATTGGGGTATGGCCCTATAAATATTAATGAAAAAAATCTTGCTGAAAAATAAAGGCCAGACCATCGTTGAGGTGGCGTTAATTTTGCCTCTCCTCGTGATCCTAGTCGGCGCAGCCGTGGATTGGGGCTTAACCTTTTTCGTGTCCCACGTGGCCCAAAACGCCGCCCGAGAGGCGGTACGCGCTGCTGTAACACAAACCACT
>VBLN01000168.1 GCA_005878685.1 Deltaproteobacteria bacterium
CGAAAGAGTGTGCACACAACTATTATAGTCTAAATCTCAACTTATTGGCAGGGTCCAAGATGCAACAATATTGGCCGTCTTATATGCCATGGAAGGTTCGCCGGGTCAAGACGTAGCCGGTTTCCGTCGTGGCGGCCGCCGCGCCTGGCTAGTTAAACTGGCAGCTTGATAACTACAAGGAAAAGGTTCAAGAAAAGCGCCAGACGCTATTGCACCACAACCGCCTCTCCCTTGTTGATCATGATCTCGCGGATTTTGGCCGGAAGGTTGAAAGGTGCGTCGATATCGAATCCTTCTGGGTTTTCCGGTGTGCGCGAGAAGAAAGTTACTAGCTCCTGCAGGATTGGCTTCGGCAAGGGGACGCCGAGAATTTCGGCGGATTCGAGTCGAAACTGACCCTTGCCTTCTTGGGTGCGGAGAAGGCCGTGCGCGGTTACCGGAACCTTGCCGGAGACGTAACTCAAAGGATCCATGAATCCTTGCGAGCTGCGGTGACGTTTGAATTCGTCGAGGTCGACCAGTATACGCCCGGCCAGTCGGCCGTCTCCGACAATAGTGATCTCGGGATTTGTGAGACCCTGAGGAATTTTATCTTTCGCGTTGAAAGCCAGGTACGAATTAACCTCGGCTTCTGAAACTGGAGTCCTTCTGGCTTTGACCGGAACAGCCGAACCGTTCTTCGTGATCTCGTCTATCTTGCGCTGTAACCGGTCGCCTTCCTGCTTCGAAAGCTGAATCGCCGCGACCGTGTTTGAGTCAGCCAGGCTCACGGCCATCAGTCCCAAAAGGACGCCGATGCAAACCTTTTTTATGTTCACCCTGCCCATACGATACGGCCTGAGGGAAAACCCTTCAAGTGGTGATGGAAAGGGATAACAGCTGTTCGTACGCCGGTCATATTCCCCTTGTTAGGTCGGCCGACGCGGATATAAGGCTGTCACTGCGCGAAAGACCAGGGGATTGAGAGCGATCGAAAGGAGCGCGCCCGCTAGGATCAAGTCCTGTCCTTCCGCCGGCAGTAAGCCGAGACTTGTGCCCAGGTCGGCGAGGATGAAGGAGAACTCGCCGATCTGCGCCAGGGCTGCGGAAACAGTCAGCGCTGCATCGAGGGGGTAACGCAGTGCTAGCACGATGAGCGCTGCGGCCATCGACTTGCCAACAATGATAATCGTGAGGACGGCAAGCACCTGAAGCGGCTGACGCAGAAGGATACTTGGGTCGAAGAGCATCCCGACGCCCACAAAAAAGAGCACGGCGAAGGCGTCCTGCAAAGGTTGCAAATCAGCCGCCGCACGGTGGCTCAGGTCGGATTCGTTGATCACTACGCCGGCAAAGAAGGCTCCGAGCGCAAACGAGACCCCGAAAAGCTGGGCAGAGCCGAAAGCAATGCCTAGGGCTAAGGCTACCACAGCGAGGGTGAACAGCTCCCGGGCGGCGGTGCGCTCGACCAGCTTGAGTAACTGCGGGAATAACCGCGTGCCAATTAGCAACATGAGCGCGACAAACACTCCTACTTTGCCCAAGGTCACCCCCAATGTCGCCCATAGGTTGGCCGGCGTGGTGGCGCCGCTGCCGTGATCCGGGGGCTGTTGTCCGAACATATTGGCGAGGGCTGGGAGCAGAACGAGAGTTAAGACCATGACAAGGTCTTCGACGATGAGCCAGCCGACCGCGATGCGCCCGTTGGCCGAGTGCAGGATGCCGAGTCTTTCCAGCTCACGCAGCAACACCACTGTGCTGGCTACTGATAGGGCTAACCCAAACACAAGGCCGGACCCGAAGGGCCAGCCCCACATCAGAGCGACGCCCACGCCAAGCGCAGTGGCTGCCGCGATCTGCGCGACCGCGCCGGGCACCGCGATAGCTCGCACCGCCAGGAGGTCGCGCACAGAAAAGTGCATCCCGACGCCAAACATGAGCAGGATCACACCGATCTCGGCAAGTTGAGGGGCAAGCTTAGCGTCGGCTACAAATCCCGGTGTAAAAGGGCCGACGGCTACACCAGCCAGCAGGTAGCCGACGAGCGGCGGCAGGCGTAGGCGTACGGCGATAAAGCCGCCGATGAAAGCAAACGTTAGACTAACGGCAATCGTCGCAATCAATGAGGTTTCGTGGTGCATGATATCAACATTATTCTTACTTCAGCCCTCTTGAGAGTGAAAGCGGAAGATGCTTGCAAAAAGAGAACCGCCATAGTTTAGTAATGGTCAATGCCAAGTGTATCAGAGCAAGGAGCAGGTCATGGCTGAGAATTTGAAACCTCGGAGTCGGGTGATCACAGACGGTCCGGATCGGGCACCGTCGCGGGCGATGTTCAAGGCGGTGGGGTTTACGGACGAGGACTTGTCGCGCCCGATCGTTGGAGTCGCCAACACCTGGATCGAGATCGGCCCGTGCAATTTTCACCTGCGGCAGTTAGCGGCGAAAGTGAAAGAGGGCGTCCGGGCGGCGGGTGGCACGCCGATGGAATTCAACACCGTCTCCATCTCCGATGGCATCAGCATGGGCGCGGAGGGGATGAAATGCTCGCTCGTCAGCCGCGAGTTGATCGCGGACTCGATTGAGCTCGTCGCGCGGGGCAATCACTTCGACGCACTGGTGTGCATCTCAGGCTGTGATAAGACCAATCCCGGCGTGGTGATGGCGCTGGCCCGACTCAATATCCCTGGCTTGGCGCTCTACGGCGGCTCCATCGCGCCCGGCCATCTGGCAGCGCGCGATCTGACGATTCAAGACGTGTTCGAGGCGGTGGGCGCATATGGTCGCGGCAAGATCAGCGCCGAGCAGCTCAAGGCGATCGAAGACACAGCCTGTCCCGGCGCGGGAGCCTGCGGCGGGCAGTTTACCGCCAACACCATGTCTACGGTGATGGAATTCCTCGGCATCTCGCCGTTGGGGAGTAACGGCATCCCCGCCATGGTCAATGAGAAGGATGAGGCCGCCTTCAACGCCGGAAAGCTAGTCATGGAACTCCTGCGCCACGACCTTCGCCCTTCGCAGATCCTTACCCGCGAAGCGGTCGAAAATGCCATCGCGGCCGTGGCCGCGACTGGCGGCTCTACCAACGCGGTCCTGCACTTGCTGGCTATTGCCCGCGAGGCAGGGGTCGAGTTGAAGATTGATGACTTCGACCGTATCAGTACGCGCACGCCACTGCTCGCCGACTTGAAGCCGGGCGGGCGCTTCGTGGCAAACGATCTCTACCGGGCGGGTGGGATTCAACTCGTCGCCAAGCGATTGTTTGAGGCGGGCCTGCTTCACGCCGACGCGCTGACCGTAACTGGAAAGGCCATCGGTGAGGCGGCGCGGAGCGTGAATGAGACGCCTGGACAAGAAGTCGTGCGACCTCTGTCGAATCCGCTCAAAACCACGGGCGGTCTGGTCATCTTGAAAGGAAACTTGGCTCCGGAGGGCTGCGTCGTGAAGGTTGCCGGTCACGAGCGGATGACGCATCGGGGTCCGGCCCGAGTCTTCGACCGCGAAGAAGATGCCTTTCAAGCAGTGCAAAGAGGAGAGATTAAAGCCAACGATGTCGTGGTCATTCGTTACGAAGGACCCAAGGGAGGTCCTGGGATGCGCGAGATGCTCGCGGTCACAGCCGCGCTCGTGGGTGCGGGTCTGGGCGATACGGTGGCGCTTCTCACGGATGGTCGGTTTTCCGGCGCCACCCATGGTCTCATGGCCGGCCACGTCGCGCCTGAAGCGGCCAACGGCGGCCCCATCGCTGCCGTGCGCGACGGCGACACCATCGTCTTTGACATCAAAAATCGGCGCCTGGATGTCGAGCTGTCTGAGGAAGAGCTCAATTCTCGGCTCAGGCAATGGAAAACGCCTAAGCCGCGGTACGAAAGCGGCGTCATGGCGAAGTATGCCAAGCTGGTTTCGTCTGCCTCGGAGGGGGCTGTCACCAGATAGCGAAGCATAAAATCTTCGGAGGAAGGATTTATGGCCAATCAGATTGTCTGGGTTGATATTCCGGTCAAAGATCTCGACCGGGCGATTCGATTCTATTCCGCTGTTCTCGGTGCGCAGGTCAAGAAGCAGGAGTTTCCGGGAATGACCGTCGGGATTCTGCCGCACCAAGAAGGGGAGGTGGGAGGGTGCCTTTACAAAAGCGAAAGCGACGAACCATCTAGCAAGGGACCGCTGCTCTATTTGAATGCAAACGGCAGGCTGGACCAAGCCATCGCAGCCGTTGAAGCCAACAGCGGCAAAGTCATTCAGCCCAAACATCAAATCGGCCCTTACGGCTTCAGAGCTGTCATCCAAGACAGCGAAGGCAACCGCATAGCGCTGCATTCTGACTGACGCTAGCCGCTGAAATCATAAGATCACGGATTTAGATTCGCCAGTCACGAGCAAAGGCCATGGCCGATCCCATGTTCATCTCTGGGGAAATCGCCAGAGTGACCGAGAAAGAGTTTCTCAGAGCCGATGACCGCTTGGCCGTCGAGGAGCCGCTGGAGATCCGGCTGGGACGTACTCCTATTGCCGTAACCATGCGCACTCCCGGCCACGATCAGGAGCTGGCGGCAGGATTTCTGTATACCGAAGCCATCATTCGTTGTGCGGACGACATTGCAACGATCGCCGGTCCGGACCGCGGACTTCCTAACATTGTCTCCATTAAACTGAAGCCGCGCGTGCGCTTTGATCCTAAGCGGCTGAAGCGCCACTTCTACACCACTTCAAGTTGCGGCGTGTGCGGCAAGACGACGCTCGAGGCGATTCGGGTTAAAACCGAGCCTATATCAAGCGATTTTAAGGCTCCCCTGTCTCTGTTATATTCGCTGCCGGAGAGGTTGCAGGCGGAGCAGGAAACTTTTGAAGAGACGGGCGGGCTTCACGCCTCCGCCTTGTTTGATGAAACGGGAAGGCTGCTTTATATCCGAGAGGATGTTGGCAGACACAATGCAGTGGACAAGGTCGTAGGCGCCGCGTTGCTGGAGAACAGAATCCCCCTGGATCGCCACATTCTGATGGTTAGCGGCCGCGCGAGCTTCGAAATTATGCAGAAGGCGCTGATCGCCCGCATCCCCATTGTGGCGGCGGTGTCGGCTCCTTCCAGCCTCGCGGTATCTCTGGCGCGGGAGTTTAACATGACCCTGGTCGGCTTTCTCAGAGGGCGAAGGTGTAATATTTACGCGGGGAGAGAGCGGATTATCTCCGATGGGGTCCGTGAGAGCTAGGGTGTTGAGGGTTGAAGGCTTTTTTTAAGGTCGTGGCTCCGAGGGAGGCGCTGCGGATTCTCCTTGAGAATGACCCCGTAGGGACAGAGATGGTGCAGACCGTTCGGGCTCGGGCGCGGGTTCTTGCCGAGGACCTCTATTCTCAAGTGGACCTGCCCCACTTTCCCCGAGCGGCCATGGATGGGTACGCGGTAAAGGCGCGGGACACCTTCGGCGCGAGCGCAAGTCAGCCCGGCTATTTGAAGCTTGTCGGCACCGTAGAGATGGGAAAAGAGGCGACGCGGCCCTTGAGCAAAGGAGAGGCGATGCGCATCTCTACCGGCGGCATGCTTCCGCCTGAGAGTGACGGCGTGGTGATGGTCGAATACACGGAAGAGGTCGGCGATAACATGGTGGAGATCCACCGGGGAGTCTCGCCCTGGCAAAATGTGATCCAGGTCGGCGATGACATAAAAAGAGGAGAGCCTGTCTTTCGGCGCGGCCGGCGGCTTCGGGCGCACGATCTCGGCGCCCTGACGGGCATAGGCATATCCTCG
>VBLN01000169.1 GCA_005878685.1 Deltaproteobacteria bacterium
GTTATGGTCGATTCAGCCATCTCTTCCTCAAAATTTTTAATTTTTAGTTTTGAATTCTTAGTTTCAAGAATACCTGCCAACTCAAAATTCAAAATTAAGAACTCAAAATTATTTTAGTACTTTCTCTCCTCCGGCTGCCAGCGAGTGATGGTCACGGGCAGGTAATCGATCCTCGGCCCGTCCAGCGTGCGGTGGGCGAGGGTGTGTTTGAGGAAGTTCCCATCGTCCCGCTTGGGGAAGTCGGTGCGGGTGTGCGACCCGCGCGATTCTTTCCGGTTAAGGGCCGAGTGGGCCACCGCCTCCGCCACGTCGAGCATGAAGTCGAGCTCCAAAGCCGCAATCAGTTGCGTGTTAAATACGTCGCCGCGATCTTCGATGGTGATATTAGCGAAGCGCTCGCGCAGCTGTCTGAGCAGCTGGCAGGTCCTTTTCATGTCCTCCTCTTTGCGGTAGATCCCCGCACCCTCCTCCATCGCTTTCTGCATCTCCTGTCGAATCGTGGCGATTTTTTCTTTGCCTCCGTCTTTTCTGAGAAACTGCCGGTCCAGGCGCTGTTGTTCGTCGCGCGCCAGCGCTTCGAGACGCTGTGAAGAAGGCGCCTGCTGGGCCACGGCGTACTGGGCGGCGGCGCGGCCGGCGCGCGCGCCGAAGACCAAACACTCGGTGAGCGAATTGGAACCCAGCCGGTTGGCGCCATTGATCGAGACGCAGGCGGTTTCGCCGGCCGCATACAGGCCGTCGAGCGGGGCGCTGCCGTTCGCATCGGTGTGAATCCCGCCCATCATGTAGTGGACCACCGGCCGCACCGGGATCGGCTCGTAAACCGGATCGATCCCGACATACTTGCTGGCCAGCTCGCGCACGAAGGGGAGTTTTCGGTCGATGGTCTCCTCTCCAAGGTGGCGCAAATCGAGATGCACGTAGTGGCCGTAGGGCCCCTCGAAGGTGCGGCCCTTGTAATACTCCTGCATGTGGCAGCGCGAGAGGATATCGCGGGGGCCCAGCTCCATCTTGCGGTGGACTGGGGTGTCGGTGGGAGGGCCGAGCCCATAATCCTGGAGATAGCGGTAGCCGTCTTTGTTCTTGAGCCAGCCTCCTTCGCCCCGCGACGCCTCGGTGATCAAGATGCCCGTTCCGGGCAGGCCTGTAGGATGATACTGGACGAATTCCATGTCCTTGAGTGGGACTCCGGCCCGGTAGGCCATGGCCATGCCGTCGCCGGTCTTGATGGCGGCGTTGGTCGTGAAGGGAAAGATCCGTCCGCCCCCTCCCGTGCACAGGATCACGGCTTTACCGGTGATCGCTTCCAACCGGCCATTGTAGATGTTGATCGCGGTGACCCCACGAACCTTCCCGTCATCGACCAGCAGAGAGGTCGCGTAGAACTCGTCGTAGCGCACGATTTTGTCGTACTTAAGCGAGGTCTGAAACAGGCTGTGGAGCATGTGGAAGCCGGTCTTGTCGGCAGCGAAGCAGGTGCGATCGACGCTCATGCCTCCAAAGGCCCGAACGCTGACGCGTCCATCGGGGTCGCGGCTCCAAGGACAGCCCCAGTGCTCAAGCTGGATCAGCTCTCCGGGAGCTTCTTTAATGAAGATTTCGACCGCGTCTTGGTCAGCCATGAAGTCGGCGCCGAAGATCGTATCCTTGGCGTGGAGATCCAGGCTGTCGTATTCCCGCAAGACCCCGGCGGTGCCGCCCTCGGCGGACACCGTATGGCTCCGCATGGGATAGACTTTTGACACAACTGCAATAGAGAGTTTATTGGACTGTTCGGCGGCGGCGATCGCGGCGCGCAGACCTGCGCCTCCGCCACCGATCAAGATAATGTCATGCGTGACCATTGTTGCCTAGAAAGAGACCAGCTCAAGTAGTTTTCTTTACGATCTCATATCCCAGTTCTTCAACCGCAGAGAGAATTTCCGCTATGGCCGTGAGATCCTGGATCTCCGCGTGGCCCAGGCGGACCCTCACCGCATAGTTGTACCCGTAGGGGTGCTTTTCCTTGCGGAACTTGAGGATCTGCTGGGCCAGGTTAACAGGATTGAGCTTTTTCTCTCCGGTTTCCACTCTACGTCAGCATGCTCACCTTGGATTCGACCGGCTGGGTTGAGACGATGTGGCGTTTGAGGTTCATCTCACCGGGGTCAAAGCCAAGGGCCAGGCCCAAGAACTGGGGCAAGTGGAGGATCGGCAGCCCAATTTCTTTTCCCTCTTGCGCTTCCGCCCTGGGCTGATTGCCGTCCAGGTTCAGATGGCAGAGAGGACAGGGGGTAACCATAAAGTCAGCGCCTTTTTCTTTCGCTTCGCCGGTATGCTTTCCAACCATGGCCAGGGAGTTTTCCTCGTTAGCCGTCAGGATAGGAAAGCCGCAGCACTTTCCCTTGCCGCTGATGTCCGCTAACTCGGCGCCCAAAATCTCGATCAGCTCATCGAGATAATTTTTTCGCCGATTTAGTTCTTTGGTGGGAGTGATGGCCTCTGGAGGACGGCGGATATAACAACCATAAAAGGGAGAGACCCTCAGGCCCTTGAGAGGTTTTCGGAGCAAGGACTTTAACCGCTCGATCCCGTAATCTTCAAAAAGGACCCAGAGGAGATGTTTGACCTCCGTCGTCCCTTTATACTCGAGCCCCTCCTCGGAGAGATACTCCTTATTGATTTTTGTTCGATACTCCGGATCGGCTTTTAGCCGGTAATTGGCCTGGCTCATGACTCCTTGGCAGGTGCTGCAAATGGTCATGATCGGAAGACCCATCGCTTCTGCCTTGGCGAACGTGCGAGCATTGATGGGATCGGAGAGGTACTGCGGCAGCACTCCGGCGCCGGTGCAGCCTACATCCTTAAGTTCTTCCAGCTCGATGTCCAGTTTAGCCGAGACTTTTACCGCCGATGGATAGAGCTCCGGACAGCCACCGCGCGAGACACATCCTGGATAGAAAGCATATTTCATTTTGTCTCTTGCTCTCCTTTCTCAAAGATCTTCTTGATTTTGTCGGCCCCGGGCCTCTTCGGATGCAGATAAGGGATCGGCGCCTTCCCGCGCGCCATCGCCCTGGCGGCGATGGGAAGAAGCTTCATCAGCCCCTTAATATTCGTGAGCCCTTCAGATTCTATAGCCAGCCTTCCCTCATCCAGCCAGCCGCTCTCTTTAACCGACGCGGCAAAGCTCTTGTGATGTCGTGCAACTTTCTCATTGGTAATACCCAACTTGAAGGCCAAATCTCTCAGAGCGATGATTCGCTTGGTCGGCTCGATGCCCCTGGGGCAATGTTCATCGGCCTCGTAGCAGTGGACGCAGTCCCAGATGCCCTTGGGTTCCTCAAGGATCTTAAGTCGCTCCCTAGTCTCCTTACCCCTCGGATCAAAGGCAAAACGGTAGGCCTTAGTCAGGGCCGCCGGTCCAAGGAAATTAAAATCGACCGGGAGGACCGTGCAACCCTCGTCACACATGCCACAGTAATAGCAACTCATCACTTTTCTGAGGTCCTTCATTGCGGCGTCCGGGATTAAGTTTTCACCGTCAGACGCCGGCTCCTTAGGTTCGAGCCAAGGCTGAACAGCCCTGATCTTGTTCCACATGAAGGCGTCCCAATCGAAAACGAGATCTTTAATCACCGGCACGATGCGGAGCGGATCGAGCGAAATCTCAGGGGCTTTCTGTGTAAAGGCGGTGACCTTGGCCACACACGAGAGGCGTGCCCTACCACTCACGCGGACCAGGCAATCGCCGCAGTAGCCGCGCAGGCAGGAGGCGCGGAAAGCTAGGGTGCTATCGATTTCGTCGCGGATTTTGAGCAAACCGTCGAGCACCGTGGCGTCCTCGGGGATGTCGATGGTGTAGTTGGATCGCCCCGGCTTCCCATCTTTCTCCGGATCTTTGCGGTAAACTTTGAAGGTGACTTCCATTTTGCCTTCCCCCTTAGCCTGCGACCGGCTTCTGATCCCAGCGCGGCTCTTCTTGTACGAGGCTCACCAGTGTGTGATTCCGCCAGTTACGGTCGTCCTTTTGAGGAAAATCCGCGCGCTGATGCGCGCCGCGACTTTCCGTGCGGCCCAAGGCAGCCTGCGCCACAATCTCCGCCAGGGTCAACATCGAGCCCAGCTCAAGGTAAGTGGTCAGCTCATAGTTGTAGATCCTGGACGTGTTCCTTACCCGAAGCGCTCTGTAGCGTTGCTTCAATCTATGAATTCGATCCAGAGCCTCCTGCAGCCCTGCCTGTTCGCGAATGAGCCCTACTTTTTCGCTCATCAATCTCCCTAAGTCAGCGTGGATCTTGCCGGAAGAGTCTCCCCCGGACGAGCTTCCCGACACGAGCGCTGTAATCGCTTTCTCCTCGTCCGATAGCTTTGCCGATGGAAAGCTTTTCTTGGACGCTGTTTTGGCATACTTTGCGGCTGCATCGCCTACTTTCCGGCCAAACACTACCGCCTCGGTGAGAGTGTTTCCCGCCAGACGGCCCGCGCCGTTGAGGCCATTGCACGCGCATTCTCCGACGGCGAACAACCCCGGCAGAGAAGTTTCGCCTGTGGCGTTGGTCTCAATTCCCCCCACGGAGCGATGGGCTACAGGGCGAATAGGTATCGGCTCTTTCGTGATGTCCAGGCCAGCCAACCCGCGCACCAACTCATGAGTCTGGGGAAAGCGCGACAGCAACTTATCCTTACCGATGGGTCTCAGGTCAAGGGAGACTGAGCCGCCCCCATTCTGCATTGCGTTGTGAATGGAGAGGCAAATCTTTTCCCTCGAAAGACCCTTGGCGAGCCGAATCGGTTCTCCTTTCTGGTTGACCATCACCGCTCCCTCGCTCAGGGCCGCCTCCGTAATCAGGAGGGCGGGGTTTCTCGGGAACACGGTGGGATGGAATTGAGTCATCTCCATGTCCATCAATCGGGCGCCTGCGCTGTAGGCGAGGCTCTGGCCGTCCCCTGTAGTCCCAAGGGAGACGGTCGAAGGGAGATAGAGCCGCGTGAAACCTCCGGTGGCGAGAATCACCGCGCGCGCCGAAAAGGAATCGAGTTTTCCAGATCTCAAACTCAACGCAATGGCGCCGGCGCAGCTATTGCCGTCGGCAACCAATGAGGTGACAAACCACTCTTCGAGCGAAGGGATCTCCGCCCGTTGAGCTTGCTCGTGGAGCACCTGGAGGACGATGTGGCCGGTTCGATCATCTGTGTAGCACGTGCGGCTCTTGCTGTTTGACCCGAAAGGGCGAAGATCGATTCGTCCCTCGCCATTGCGGTTAAAGGGAACGCCCATCCGCTCAAGCCAAATGATTTCTTTTGAAGCCTCTGCGGCAAATGTTCGGACAACATCACGGTCACATAGGCCGTCGCCGGCCAGGAGCGTATCTTCAGCAAAGCTCTCTGGAGAGTCGCCCTTACCGAGAGGTGCGTTGAGACCGCCCTGGGCAAGTCCCGAGTTGGTTCTCAAGGGATGGATCTTCGTGATGAGAGCGACCTTGGCTCCCGCGTGTTTTGCGGCAATGGCTGCTCTTAAGCCCGAAGCTCCACCGCCAATGACTAAGACATCAAATTCCTGCATCTAAGTTCCGCTTTTTCTGTATTTTATTCATATAACAGACTGTTCCCTGAAGCGTCAAGGAATGGGGGAAACGGTGTGGTAGTTCAGCGATTATGTCACCCCCGGGCATAGGATCTTACTCCTTAGGGAGGAGGTCTTATGGACGACGGGGAGCTGATCGTGAGTCAGAGAGATCTACAGCGGATGCACGTGATCCAGTTGACGTTAGAGGGGCGAGCGAGCGTTGGGAGAGGGGCAGAGCTTTTGGGTCTTTCAGCTCGTCAGGTAAAGCGGTTGAGAAAGAAGATGAGAGAGGGTGGCGTTAAGGGGGTGCTGCACGGGAATCGAGGGAGCAGGCCGTGG
>VBLN01000099.1 GCA_005878685.1 Deltaproteobacteria bacterium
AAAGTGGAGCTCGAGCCGCGTGCCGCCGAGCGTCAGAGCGGTTCCCTGATCGTCCACGGTAAGATCCGGAATGACCACGTTCGGGTCTTTCAGATGGAGCAGATGCTCTCTCGCCCTGCGGTGGGCGACGAAAGTCGCTCCGGCGTCCTTAAACGGCGCGCCGCCCGAAATATGGTCTAAATGGTGGTGGCTGTAGACCACGTAGCGCACCGGAGCTGGAGTGATTTTTTTGATCTCCTGCAGGTAGACAGCGGCGGCCTTAGCGTTCAGCGGATCCGTGGCGATAACGCCGTCCGGCGTCATGACGAACATCGCCTGGGCGCCGCCGTAACGGAAGATGTAAACATTGTCTGTGAGCTTGCGGGTCTCGTACTGGGGCTGCTGCTCGGCGGCTGAAGCCGAAGAGTGAAGGCTTGTGAGAACTGCAAAGGCGACAATAGCGAAAGGCAATTTCAAGTATCTTCGGATCATTTTGACACCCCTTTCTTTTTTAGCCTACTGTTTTGGCGATGACTTCGAGCGAAAGCTAGCCGATAAGGGCTTAAAATCAAGCCGGGGCGTAGGATGTTTTTAGCTTCTTTTCTCTTTTGAATCTCTCCAGGGCAAGTTGGATGAGCCTGTCGATGAGGTCTGTGTAAGGAATGCCGCTGGCCTCCCAGAGTTTCGGGTACATGCTGACCTTGGTGAAGCCGGGGATGGTGTTGATCTCGTTAACGATGACCTCTCGGTCGTTCCTGAGAAAGAAATCCACTCGTGCCATTCCTTCGCAGCAAAGGACTTTGAATGTCTTGATAGAGGTCGCCTGGACCTCCTTAACGACCTTGGACGTAAGTTTCGCGGGAATCTTCAGGACCGCTCCGTGTTCGTCCAGATACTTGGCCTCGTAGGAATAAAACTCGTGCTGGGGAATGATCTCTCCGGGCGCGGAGGCAATGGGATCTTCGTTTCCCAGCACCGCACACTCGAGCTCCCGCCCTTGAATGTATTCTTCCACGAGGATCTTTGTGTCGTACCGGAAGGCGTCTTTGGCAGCATCGATCCATTGGCGCTGGTCTTTGACTTTATGGATGCCTACAGATGAGCCTAAATTGGCTGGTTTGGCAAAGAAAGGAAGGCCGACCTTCGTAACGATGTCTGCAAATTCGATCTCGCCGGACTGGGATCGGTGGAAGACCAGAAACTTTGCCGTTGGAATTCCTCCGTTGTCGAGCAGGCGCTTCATGACATCTTTGTCCATGCCCAATGCGGATCCCAGGACGCCGGCGCCCACAAAAGGAATATTGGCCAGTTTCAACAGACCTTGGACCGTGCCGTCCTCGCCAAAGGGTCCGTGCAGCACAGGAAAAACCACGTCGAGGGCTTTCTCGATTCGATGATCGGTCAGCCGAACGAGTTGGCCGCTGTTTTTGCTGGGGACGAGTCCGACTCTCTTCTTCGTTCCACCCAAGGTGCGAAGAGACGGGAGTTCAGGCCCGGAGTGTAGCTGGGCGGCATCGTTGAGATACCACCGCCCATCTTTATCGATGCCGATCAAGACGATCTCGTATTTCTTCTTGTCGATCGCCTCGACGATATTCTTAGCCGACTGGAGAGAGATTTCGTGTTCGGCCGATTGACCGCCGAAAAGAATTCCTACCCGGATTTTTTTCTTCATGCTGCTGAGAATGACGGCGGGATGAGGTCCAAAACGGTGCGTTCTCTTTGAGGGAAAGACGGGCTTATAGCTGCTTTGCCTTAGGCGCCTCTTGCTCGACCACCTTGACGACCTTTCCGGGATATTGCTTCTTTTCAAACTTAAGGACAAAGTATTTCGATTTTACCGGATCCCCTTTCCCGTCAAAGGAAATAGAGCCGGTAATGCCCTTAAAGTCTTTAATCTTTCTTACGGCCGCGGATACCTGAGCCCTGCTAGGCTGTTTTCCCCCCGCTTCTTGAATGGCTTGTTCTATCGCTTTGAGTCCAACGGCGGCTGCATCGTGGCCGTACATGCCGAACGACTCGACCTCTTTGCCAAAGCGCTGTTTAAATTTTTTGGCGAAGGCAGCCGATTCCGGATAAGCATCACTCGGTCCTGCAACGGTCGTATAGTAGGTTCCCACAACCTGCTCCCCGCCAATTTTCACCATCTCCGAGGAGTCCAGGCCATCCGGCCCCATAAAGGCCGCCTTGACCCCCTTTTCCCTCATCTGTTTGAGCAGCAGTCCTCCCTGGTGGTAGATGCCGCCAAAATAGACGAGATCCGGGTTTCTCGCCTTCATTGGAATGATCAATGGCCCGAAGTTAGCCCGCTCCTCGGTCCCTTCGTAGCCCGATATCTTTAGGCCCAGCTTCTTCGCCTCATCGCGAAAGTTATCGGCGACCCCTTGGCCATAGAGCGTTTTGTCGTGAATGATGTAGACCGACTTCAGCTTGAGGTCTTGGGCGGCGAATCTCGCGCCGACCGGACCCTGAATGTCATCGCGGCCACAAACTCGGTTGACATTCGGATAGCCTCGATCGGTGATCGCAGTGGCGGTGTTGGCCGGCGAGATCATGGCCAGCATCGAATCCTTGTAGATCTCCGAAGCCGGGAGAGCGACGCCGGAATTGAAATGGCCGACGACTAGAAGAATGTTAGGATCGGAGACGACGTTCCTGGCGTTGGCAACGCCCACTTCCGGTTTCGCCTGATCGTCAAACGGCACAAAGACCAGATCGAATCCAAGCGCCTTGAACCTCTTGCTCGCCTCCTCGACCGCGAGCTGCGCGCCGAGCTTGATGTGTTCACCTAAGGCCGCCTGTTCTCCTGAGAGTGGGCTTTGGGTCGCGATCTTGATGACACCTTTTTGGGCCCAGGCCTGGGACAAACTCAATAGCGGGCTGGTCAGGAAAAATGAGCCAAAGACTAAACTGAAGGTGATATTTTTAAACACGGCACAAATTCCTCCCTTAGAGGATTTTTACGCTAACCGCTCTCACTAGTCAACGAAGTTTTTGCTAGGGAGTGATCCATCGGTCGATCGAGAACGCCCCGGCTCCATCTATGAACACAGCCAAGGCCATGGCGAGGAATGCGAGGTTGACTTCGATGCCGTGTCCCTTGCCGGGCGTTAGTTCCCAATTCATAAAAAAACCATGCTGCCAGTGGACCGTGGCCATCGCGCCGACCATTACGATGCCCACTGCCAGCGCCGAGAGCCGTGCCAGGAAACCCAGCACGAGGCCTATACCGCCAAGGAACTCAAAAAAGCACACCAGGTAAGCGATCGGTAGTGGGAGGCCCATCGAGTTCATGAAGCCTACGGTACCTTTCAGACCGTGTCCTCCATACCAGCCCAGAACTTTTTGGGCGCCGTGGGCGAAAAAGATGATGCCCAGCACGACTCGCAAGAGCAATAAAGAAAGAGATGGATCGGTGGCAAAGAGGATTTCCATAGTCATTCTCCTTCTGCTTAGTTTCTTTTCCGAACTTTCGAGAGTGGCAATTGAGGGCGACTATACCACTCCGTTCAGGATCAGGCGAGATCGAATAGGAGGATTTCGGCGGTCTCAACTGCCCTGATTTCCAGGATCTCTTCTTGGCTGACAGCAGCGCCGTCGCCCGCGCTCAGCGTAGCGCCGTTAAGCGTCACGCTTCCGCGCGCCGCCTGCAACCAAGCGTGACGACCGGGTTTTAATCGGTAAGTGACCTCCTAGCCAGCGGGCAACAGAGCTACTGACAGGTCGACATCCTGATGCACTGTTACAGAGCCATCGCGTCCCTCTTTTGAGGCAATGAGAGTCCATCTGCCACGATTCTTGTCGAGCGGGAGAGCCTTCTGCTCATAGCCCGGCAACAAACCTGTCTCGTCTGGCACGATCCAAATCTGCAGGAAGTGTACGGGCTCGGTCTTCGAGTGATTGAATTCGCTGTGGCTGATGCCGGTTCCGGCGCTCATGCGCTGCACCTCGCCGGGTCGGATCGCCGAGCTCGTGCCCGTGCTGTCTTTGTGCTCCAGGGCACCTTCCAGCACATACGTGATGATTTCCATGTCGCGATGCGAGTGGGTAGGGAAGCCTGCGCCCGGTTCAACCCGGTCCTCATTGATGACTCTTAAATCGCGGAAACCCATGTATCGCCGATCGTGATAGTCGCCGAAGGAGAAGGTATGACGGCTGTCAAGCCAGCTCAGTTTCGTATGCCCTCGCTCGTCACTTCGTCTCAGTGTAATCATTTCGTGCTCCTTGGCTTCTGTTATTTAGCGTCCGCCGATCGCGCGGCTTAGGGGCTTGCCTTCTTCGGAACACAGCAGTCGGCGCTGTTGAAGTTCTTTCGAGGCGGTGGCGATTCGTGCCAGCCGTTGTGATTTCAGACAGGCAAGCTCTTTTTCCGAAAACATCACGATCTCCTTTCGTTTCGCTGTGATTTTTACCAGCGGCGCGTTTCCCCCAGCTTGAAAATCCAGGCGCGCTCGGAATCGAGGCCGCGGCGGCGGATCTCGGCGAGCATGCGCGGTGGTGGCTCGTCCAGCGGCTCCTCCGCCAGATCGAAGGTGCCCCAGTGGATGCCGAGCAGTATGCGTGCCTCGAGATCGACGGCGACCTGCACCGCTTCCTCGGGTGTCGTGTGCACCGCTTTCATAATCTCGGACGGCAGGTAGGCGCCGATGGCGATGGCCGCCACATCAAACGGGCCAAGCCGGCGGCCCGTCTCCTTGAAACCAGCGAAATAGCCGGTATCCCCGGCGAAGTAAAGCCGCCGCTCACGACTCAGCACCGCCCATGACGCCCAGAGCCGCGTGTTACCGTCCCACAAGGTTCGCTGCGAGAAGTGCTGCGCCGGCACACAGACGAACCTCACGCCGCGGTACTGGCGCTCCTGCCACCAGTCCAGTTCCTCCACCCGGCTCATGCCGTTGTCGGCAAACCACGCCTTGAGACCCAGCGGCACTAGGAAGAGTGGATCATGTGTCTCGGCAAGGCGTTTTACCGTGCCGAGATCCAGGTGGTCGTAGTGGTCGTGTGATATGACCACCACGTCGATCTGTGGCAGCTCCTCGAAGGCCAGCCCGGGCGGATTCAGGCGCTTTGGGCCGGCCCACGAGAGCGGGCTCGCCCGTGCGCCCCAGTGCGGATCCGTCAGCACATTCAGGCCGTCGACCTGGACCAAGAGGGTCGAGTGGCCGATCCAGGTGATGCTTGGGTTGATGAGGCCGGCGCGCAGGGCGGCGCCATCATTGGCGACGCGCGGCGCGTCGAAGGTCCGCGGCGCGGTGAAGCTCACCCAGAGGCGGCGGACAACGAAGCTCCAGCGGGTCCAGCTCGACGGGCGGTGAAAATCCGGGTCGGTGTTGCGAAAGCCGCCCGCGACATGATGCGGAGGGTGGCCGGGCAGCGGCTCTGTCCCGACGCTCGCGCAGGCAGCGAGCAGGAACAGCAAAGACAGGAGTGCGGCGGAAAAGAGGCCTACCGGCGCATTCAGCATTTTTACGCCTCCGGAGTATGCGCGTAGATGTAATGCGAAACTGTCGGCGGAGCATTGCCCATATGGAAGGCGCGGGCGCGATCTTCGGCGATGCGATCGCTTACAGTCACGCGCTCGTGTTGGCGCAGATGTTCCGCCCAGGATTCGACAACAAAAGTCTCGACGTAGCGACCTGGGTCGGCTGGGTCGCGGTAGAGTCCCGAGCGGAACGCACCGTCGCGGAGACGTTGCTGCCGCACGGCCTTCATCGCAAGGATGAAAGCGCGCGCCTGCTTCGGGTCGATGCGGTACTCGACCATCACCAGTACCGGTCCGTCCTCAGGATGGGGTTCAATCGCTAGAGTGGGCTCAGGCCAGTGAGTCGACGGCGTCAAGTCTAATTCTTCATTTCCCTTCAAGGGGTAGCGGACCATGGCGGCGAGGCCCACGACCAGTCCCACAGCAGCGCACCAGAGCGCGAGAGCGATTCCTGCATGCTCTGTCACCTCGCCCCAGAATACGCTCCCAGCCGCCATACCGCCCTGGAACATCAAAAGATAGAGCGCTAGGGCGCGCGCTCTTACCCACGACGGTACCGCCATCTGCGTCGCGACGTTGAAGGACGCCATGAGCGTGATCCACCGAAGTCCCGCACTTGGGCCATCGCTACAGTCACGGCGGCAAATGAGATGGTCGCGCCAGCCACGAGCGCATCCGTGGAGAGTCGACTCCGCATCGCAGGCAAAAGTATGGCTCCGGCCACTGCGCCTGTACCCAAGCAGCCGAACAGGATTCCATATCCGATGGAGTTGAGTCCCATCTCATCGCGTGCCAGTACCGGCAGCAATGCCCATAGCGCGCTCGCAAAAAGGACAAATAACCCGGTACGAACTAGCACCGCGCGTAGAGCTCGCGCATGTCGAGCGTAGCGGATACCTGCACGGATGGCGCTCGTGACCTGTTCCGCCGGCGCTGGACCATCCTCTGTTGTCCGACGCCAGCGGTAGAGGACCAACATGACGCTCAGAAATGAGATGGCATTCAGGAGAAAGACGGCCCCGGGTCCGGCCGCGGCCACTACGGCTCCACCCAGTGCCGGGCCAACCGCGCGTGCTAAGTTCAGGCCCATTCCGGTCAGGGCTACTGCCGCAGGCAGCTCCGCGCGGGAGACGAGCTCCGGAGCCGTCGCTTGCCAGGCGGGAGCATTCATCGCCGCGCCCGCGCCAAGGACGAACGTCAGCATGAGGAGTACCCAAGGAGTGGTCAAGTCGAGGAGTGTCAGCGCACCGAGCAGAGCGGCTGCGGTGAGCATCCATCCCTGCGTAAAGAGCAGCATTCTGCGGCGATCCACCAGATCGGCCAGCGCGCCCGCGGGGAGAGCCAGCAGAAAGATCGGGAGGCTGGTTGCGGTCTGCATCAGCGCTACCATAAGAGGTGACTGTGTCAGTGAAGTCATCAGCCACCCGGCTCCGACTTCGTGCATCCAGGTGCCGATGTTCGACGTGACTGAGGCGATCCAGAGGGCGCGAAAGAGCGATTGGCGGAGCGGACTCCACGCCGATGCGGTTATCGTTTTCAGCTGTTGGTTCGTCACTACTTTATCCAAAACTTGTTGCAAGGCCATAGTCACAATTCAAACAAATTCGAGGTTCTCACGAGAACAGCGCGGTTAGAAAACTGATGTTGGGACAGCCATGACGGAGCTATTCGATCGTCCGTATCCCCACTTCATCCAAGTGCTTGAGCAGATCGGTAGGATCCTGATAGACGCGGTAAGCACCCGCACGCTCGAGTTCGTCTTGCCCGTAACCGCCTGAAAGCAAGCCCACCCCGAGCGCTCTAGCGCGCCGCACCGCAAGGAGATCCCAGACACTGTCGCCTACAACGACGGAGTCGCCGATCTGTACGCCTAAGCGCTCGGCAGCTGCAAGGAACAAGTCTGGATCGGGCTTGGCGTGACCCACTTGATCCCGAGTAACCACAGGCACTTCCGGGCCGACTCCCAGGACCCTCAATGTTGGACGGGCACTTTCGAGTCGGCCACTGGTTGCAATCGCCCATGGGACGCTGATCTTCGATAGGTAAGCCAGCAGTTCCCGAGCTCCGGGCAGGGGTCGGACTTGAGCCACTTGGCGTGCATAGGCTTCCGAGTGAGTTTTTTGAAGCCGTCCCGCCTCCTCAGCCGTTACTCGATGTCCCGTTTCCCGTAGAAGCGCATGCGCGAGCAGTCCTCCGCTCATTCCGATCCGGCGATGGATGCGCCAGACCGCCAGCTCGATTCCTGCCTGTTCTAAGGCTTCACGCCATGCCAGGACGTGTTGGTACACACTGTCTACTAGAGTTCCGTCGAGATCGAACAAGAACGCCTGCACATCTCTGGCTCTATTTTTACTCATGCGGTCCGCTTTCCATTCGCTCCGCTGTATTCATCCTGAATCACGTTTCCTTAAACCACTAGAGATAGGTTTGGTCAATATAGCACCAGCGCCACTTCTTGCCGGACTCCAGTGGCTCGATGATGGGGTGTGCGGTCAATTGAAAGTGTCCGGTGGCATGCCTGCCCTTTGAGGAGTCGCAGCAGCCCACATGCCCACAGCTCTGGCAAACGCGTAAGGCTACCCATTGGTCTCCCGTCTTGAGGCACTCCTCGCAACCTTGCCCGGAGGGAGTCACCTTCCTCACTTGATCTAAATGGGTGCATGTCGCTGCCATCTTTGGCTCCTTTCTTCGCTTCTCGCTTGACTAGGGCAGAAGCCTCTCCAACCGTTCCCGATTTCTCTGCAACCCGATAATCACTTCGTTATCAATGATCAGCGTCACGGCAGATCGGCTGTTCCAGCGGTTTACGAGTTCGTTATAGGCACGGGAATCGGCTTGAATATCCCTTCTCTCGAACACGATGCCTCTCTGGCGCAGAAACTCTCGAGCCGCTTGGCAATGGCCGCACCCGGAATGATGATAGAGGATCACCCGTTTCATTCTTCCAAACTAACTGTTCAGTAACTTTCCTTCATCATTGCCATCCGCCGCCGAGGGCTTTGTTCCCTTTTCTGCCGCCAACTTGTCCAGCGAATGCCGTGATTCCCGTTGCGTTAGCCCACGCAATAGCGCAAGCGTTGTGCCACCTATGTGAAAGAGAGCGAAGCAGTCTAAGTGGTCGGAAAATATTAGCTATGAGGGAAGAAGCTGGCGATCCATTCCTCTCTTGCCAATGATTCAGCGCCGATATTTGGGCAGGTGACTAAATGTCGGCTTGGGGTCGAAATAGGCCTTTACCTGGGACGGGTGATGCCCAAATTTTTCATCCAGGATTGGGGAGGGTTGTGCTTCATCCCCCGAACCACGGATCGCAGGTACCGAAATATTCTTCTTTCCATTGCTTCAAGTTCTTATCGAACGAAGCGCACGCAGTTGATGGGCGGCAGATGCGTCGAGATGACCGGTTCTTTTTCTTCCCTCGACATCTGACACCTCCTTCGGCATTATGTGCCTGCGTGTTGAAATCCCTGACCTAAACGGAGGAAAAAAATGAAAAATGTAGCAGGACTTTTCCCAAACTCTTTCCCGGAGACAACACCTACACCGTCGATCACCGTCCGGCAGACCCTGCGCCGCGCCTTGCCTCTCGCCCTGGTTTTGGCCAGCCTGTGGGTAAGCACCGCGACGGCCGCCGGCCCGACAAGTTGGGGAGGCGGTTCCTGCATAGAGGTCACCGCCTTTCCGGCCAATCTCACGGGCCCCGGCGTTTACTGCCTGAGCTTCAAGTATATCGACTTCCCGCTTGCCTCCGGCGTGCTCATCACCATCTCGGCGGATAATGTTGTTCTCGACCTGAACGGCGCGACTCTGGACGGGACGCCCAAGGGCAATGCTTTTTCCTGGGGTATCCGTGCTTATGGACACTCGAACATCACGGTGCGCAACGGCACCATCAAGGGCTTCAACTACGGCATCTCGCTCACGGCTCCCCTCGCCAGAACAGGACCGCGGGGATAGAGCTTATCGGCTACGACAGCGAGATCCGGGGCAACCTCATCGCTCACACCGGCGGCTCCCCGGATCCCGGGCTTTCAGGTCACGCTTGGGGCATCATCGCGGCCGGGGCGGGACTGCGCATCATCGACAATGACGTGACCTACACGGTCGCGAACACCGCCCACAGCGGCGGCATAACCACAGCGATTTTCCTGTCCGGAGATGTGAACATGGTGGTCACCAACAACCGTATTAGCGAAGCGGACTTCGGCATCTACAGCGGCCTGCCCAACTGGGGCAAGTACCGGGACAATATCACGGTCAACGTAGGTACTCCCTACACCGGCGGCACGGACGTCGGCAACAATAACTGATGACATTGAAGCGGTTCATCAAATACTTTAGTTGCAAGTTTTCGCGGCTTGCGCAAATTTTCTGGCCGTGCCTCTTTCTGCGAACCTGTGTCTCTATGATGAAAAAGGATTCGGAGATTTCACCGCGGAGGCACGGAGGAGGCGGAGAAGACCGAGTGAGGACGTTATTTTGAATAAACCCTCCGCGTACTCTGTGTCTCTGTGGTGAATATTATTCCGGAAAGCTCACCGCAGAGCCGCGGAGGGCGCGGAGAAGAGGGAATAGAAAAGAAAATTCTGTGAACTCTGTGTCTCTGTGGTGAAGATGACTCCGGAGAACGGGCTTTTCTCTTTTTGGTTGCGGCCTTACCGCGCTTGGTACTGCGGGGTTGATACCGAAAGGCAGGCCTTTTTACACTGTCGGCAAAAAAATCCGGTCTTGTAGGGGTCTACTGAGCGGGACGAGGGAGAAAAAGAAAACCATGGCAGAAAAAGCACTCGTGGTGCAGGGGGGAAGACTGATCGATGGCACCGGCCGGCCGCCAATCGAGAATGCCGTCATCGTTATCCAGGCAGGCAGGTTCCAGGCAGTCGGCAGGCTCGGCGCAGTCTCTATCCCTGCCGATGCGCAGCTGATCGATGTCAAGGGCAAGACCGTACTGCCGGGCTTTATCGATGGTCATGGCCACCTGGAGGATTTCCATGGAGAGCTTTATCTCCATCTGGGAATTACGACCTGCGCCTCGATCGAGCTCTACCAGGATGGTCCATGGACCCTGGCGCAAAAACAGGGCACCGCTCTGGGTAAAATTCGCGGGCCGCGGATCTGGATGTCGGACCGGGCGATCGGCGCCGTCGGCACCGAGCACGATGCGTTTGGTTCGCGAACATCCCGCGGCAACATCATCGTCACCACGGCGGAAGAGGTGCGCCAAGCGGTGCGGCGGAAAAAGGAACTCGGCTGCGACATCCTCAAGGTCAACGAGTTTCTTTCCTTGGACTTGCTGAAAGTCGCCGTCGACGAAGCCCACCGGCTGGACATGCCGGTCGCCGCCCACAGTTGGGACGTCGTCGGCTCCGTCAAGGCGGGTGTCGACTCGATCGAGCACATCTGGTCGGTCGGCTACAGCTCCATCCCGTATGCCCCCGCCAGGCGCAAGCTCGCCGAGGATCGGCTCGGAGGCGTGATCGACCAGGAACTTGCCGGCGCATATTACCAGACCGAAAATTTCGACGCGGTGATCGGCGCCATGGTGGAGCGCCAGGTCGCGTGGACTCCAACCATTGCTAAATGGCTCCGTCCCTTTTCGCCGAGCGCCGCGCGCTTCAGAGAAAGAGAAAACCAAATCTTGAACAATCCCGATGCCGATCTTCCCGCTGCGGTTCGTACGGTGACCGACAACGCCTATGACAAGCTGTTCAAACGCTACACGCCGGAGCAACGCGAGCAGGCCAAAATCGGCTATGAAAAAGCCGGTGAATTCATCCGGCGTTTCGTTCAGGCCGGCGGCATCCTGAAGGAAGGCTCGGACCCGCCGCGCGGGATGGCGGCCTTGCTGATGCATCAGGCTCTGGCGATGGACGTAGAGGCGGGTGTGCCGCCGATGACGGCGATCCAAGCCGCCACCTTCAATGTCGCCAGGACTTTCAAGAAGGACAAGGACTACGGCAGCGTCGAGCGCGGCAAGGTCGCAGACCTGTCGATCGTCGAGGGCGACCCGCTGCAAGACATCTGGA
>VBLN01000100.1 GCA_005878685.1 Deltaproteobacteria bacterium
ACTTTTCGCTCTTTTCGATACCCGCGATGAAGCGTGTGACCTCGTCTTCGCCAGGCTCATCCGCCTCGATGCGCTCTCCCTCAAAGTAGTACCGGCTGGTGAAGCGGACCCTGTCGAGCAGGTCCGTGGCCTTGCAGGCGACGAAGTAAAAAGTTCCCTCCTTTTGGACGATTCGTGTTGCGAGCATGGTCGGGTCCTCCCGCGGCTGAGTATAGCTGAGTTAAAAGGCTCTGAACCCTTTTCTTTACACGATAGACGTCAATGGGAAAAAAGGAAAGGATCCAAGCGGCCACATACACTGGTAGGGTAGGGCGCTGCGATTCCAAAGTTCCCCTATCGCGCAGTAGAACACGCGCGCGCCCAACGCGGCACTGAGCCGATTTTTATTACTCTCCTGTTACTTGTAAAGCTCGGTCAGCAAACCGCTCTTCTCTAATCTCTCGATGAAGCGCATGTCGACAAACTGTTCCGGCGTGGCATTCTTGGCGGCAGGTATCGTCTTTGCCACTTCGTCGAGGGCGTTCTTCATCCCCGCCATGTTGATATAAGGAGCCTTCTCCACGATCTTTCCAACATAGAAGTCGTAAGCCCTTTGCAAGATCGCCGTGTCCTGGACGGTAGTGTACTTCGCGTAGGACTTGATCGTGAATTCCCTGTCGGTTCTGGCGTGGTGCACCCCGCGTGCATAAGCGCGCATGAAGCGATCGATTGAATCCGGTTTTTTCCTGATAATATCTCCGAGCACAATCAAGGCAGGATTCGGAAAGGCCAGATCCATGTCCGTGATGCTCACGAGTTCTTTGAAACCGAGCTTTTCCATTAAGAAAAGAGTAGGGGGCGACACCATGCCGGCATCGATCGTACCTGCCTTGAGGGCGCCCGCGACGGAGCTGATCGCCCCCAACTGCAAGAGAATGACGTCCTTCTGTGGGTCGAGCTTGTGTTGGCGCAGGGCGTAACGGGCCGAAATGTCGGCGCTGGTTCCGATACGAGTAATGCCGATTTTTTTTCCTTTGAGATCCTCTACCCGCTTGATATCGGGCCTGGCGTACAAGGAAAAGATCAATTTGTTGACATTAGCCCCGATAACTTTGAAGTCCGCGCCGCTCAAGGCCGCGGCCAAAGCAGCCGCGCCACCCAACGACGCGATATCAACTTCCCCGGCGACTGTGACCTGAGCGAGCTGAGTGCCGTTAGGAATGAGAATAATTTGGTCTTCCAGACCTTCTTTGGCAAAGAAACCGGCGTCGTGAGCGACCCAAATCCCGACGTAGGCGCCGCTGATGGAGCTATAGCCGATCCTCATCCGGTCCGCGGCAAGCGCCGTGGAAGCGCTCAAAAAGATGGCTAGCGCGGCGCAAATGACGGGTAGTTTCATGAGTTGCTTCCCCCGAAAGTGCCGTGGGGCGCGTCTATGACAATGGCTGTCTTTTGGCGGGTGAAGCCAGTAGCCAACAACAAAAGATTCGACCCCCATCCGTCATTTAAGCCAGCGCGAAGAGCGCCTTCGGGTTGTAGTAGGTGATCTTCTCGTACTGATTTGCTGTAATGGTCCCTTTCTTCTTCAAGTTGCGGAGAGCTTCGACTTCGGTGGATTGGTCGTTGTGGCCGTAGTCGGTGCCGATAACGATGCTGTCCTCGCCCGAGTACCTGAGGATGTAATCCACATCATCGTCCGTCTGGCACGAGACGTATTGCCGGTATTGCGTCAGCGGGTTATCCGGCAGTTTCTTTCCTTGGGCTCCCCAGCGACGCTGCAAATCCTTGACCACATAGGGTATCCATTGCGCGGCGGCCTCCGCCCAGTGAAACCGGAGCTTCGGAAACAAGTCCGGCAGTCCGGCCATGATCACCGACTGAAATGCGCCGATGACGGGCAGGCGGAACTTCCAGAAGCTGCCGCCGCCGTTGTACTGCGACACGAGGTCGATGACGTACGGGTTGCCGTTACCGACGTGCACTCCCACGGCCAAGTCGAGGCGAGTCATCTCGTCGTAAAGGGAATAGAAATAGGGATCGGTGATGAGCCGGTTGCCTTCGATGCCGCGCATGAACACGCCGCAGGCCCCATGCTGCTGGCAAAACGTAAGCTCCTGCAGCGATGCGCTCATATCGAGCAGCGGCAGAACGCAGATCCACCTAAGACGCCCTTGGCCTTGTTTGTAAATGTCAGCCAGCCAGCGGTTGTAGCCCTTGCAGATGGCGATTTCCCACTCTGGCTTGTCGGTTACTTGCTCGATAAAAATCGTCGGATACAGCACCTGGATGTCGATCCCCAACTCGTCCATGTGCTTTAGCCGAGCCGGCACGTTTTCCATCTCCCGGGTTTCTTTCGGTGTCCTCATGTCACGGCCCGTACGCTCCGTAACGTCGGCCATCTGCTGTGCGGTCATCACGATTCGGACCAGGCCGCGTATTTTTCCGTCGACGAACCAGTATTCTCCGCCCTCTGCACCGCGAGGGCGCACGATGAGGGGTCGATACTTTTGGTCGGCCCGCTCCATGAAATCCCAGGTATGTTCTGACTCAACAACATGGGCGTCGGAATCAATGGTGGGCATTTCTGAATACCTCCCTAGAACTCATAGCACATTTTCTACTCTCTCCGCGAGTGAGTCAGAAAGACTCCCGGTCCTTTATTCTTTCCCTGCGTTGCACATCCAGCAAGATACCAGCCCAACGCAGGAACAGCAGTCAATCAGCGCACGTTTCTACGGCCCATTTTTGCAACTTCCCATTTGAGATGTGAGACCGCCGCCTAGCTGGAAGAACCAGTCCGGGCGATGGTGATGGATCAAGGATGTGACGGATCGAAAGACGCAGCCTTAGTTAGCGTAGCGTAAAGCAGACTTTGTTAGAAGAGCTATCGTGATGGGCTATGACGGTGGACCCCCCTGCGTGATGACAAAGCGGGCGCGGCGGTTCTTTTCCCAGCATTCTTCGGTAGATTCCCTGCAAACCGGGATTTCCTCACCGTAACTGATCGTGGACAAGCGATCGGCTGAAATCCCAAGGCTCACTACATAATCTTTCGATGCGCCCGAACGCCTTGCTCCTAGCGCCATGTTGTATTCGTTCGTGCCGCGCTCGTCACAGTGCCCCTCGATCTGTACTGTTGCCGACGGATTGGCCCTGAACCAAGCCGCATTAGCTTTGAGAGTTTCCCGAGCAACCGCATCCAGATCATCGCTATCAAAGGCAAAATAGACGTCTTTCAGAGGACTCGATGCAGGAGTCGCCGAACTCTCACCACGCTGCAGCTGGTCAAGGCTACCAGAGCCGCCAGACCCGAGAGACCCCTCGCGATAGGCCGTTTGAGATTGCCCTTGTCCTGCTTTTTGCGAACCAGCGGACGACGAGAGCGGATTTAAACTTGTCCAATTCAAGGGTGAAGGTGATGAAGGATCCGCGAGACGTCTCATGGGGGCTCCACAGCTTATTAAGCCGATTAAGCTGATGAGAGCCAGCGCCCCCCAGGTCAAAAACAAATTCTGCCGGCGTTGAAACATATCTTCTCCTTTCAGGGCGACCATGTCTGGTACTGTGAGTCGTCCTCCTTCCGGAATCGGACAATGCCGATCACTCAAGTCACTGGTAAATTTCAAAAGAACCCGTAGCTATTTTCTCGCCGTTGATGAGAACGTCTACCTTATACGTGCCAGCATCCCAACCTCCCGGCCTATGGTTACCGATGCCGATCCAGTAGTTGGACGAAGTCCAATCTGGGTCTATCCGGCCCCTGTACTCCTCGATTCTGAACGTCGTTCCGTTCTCACGGAAACAAACCAGGGTAGCGTTAAAATCGATTCTCTTTCCCGGCTGGGGATACTCAAGACGAATTTCCGTGTAAACAGTCCTAGTAGCTGTTTGTGCGAACCGACCTTCATATATCCTCTTTAGGCGAAGTTCTGTCTCGGAACGACCGCTTTCAAAAAACTGGATCTTTGTAACGCGCGCGGTAAGTGATGGAACCAATTCAACGTTGTCATGGAGAATCTTAGGCCCGGGTACCGAGGGAGTGGTCTGTGATGCACTGGTAAGTGAAGAGCTACACCCAGCGATCGATGGAAGCATGAATCCGAGAATCAATAGAATGCAAGATCGTTTCAAGCCGAAAAACATCACTTTCTCCTTGTCCTGAGCTGCATTCTTACCGATGAAATGCAATCAGAAGGCCAAGAGGGGGGATTCGCAGAAACCTCTGCTCTTCCACGGGTTTTGGCCTGAGCGAAACCCATGTCAGGGACAAAAGTGGACAGGGAGGACGAAATTTGGAAGGGAGAAGGAGGGAAGGGTCGCTCTACCGAGGGGTCCCGGCTTCGCGGCTCTACGCCGGCGCCAGGAATAAAACTCTGTGCACCTGCGAATCCGAACAAAATGTGCGGTTTCTTTTCGCCCGTGTGCAAGTCGCGCGAGAGCCACAAGCAAGGCAAAAGGAAAGGCGAACTGGTCGAACATCTTATTGTAAAGCAAACGACGACATGCAAAATTGGAATCATGAAAACAAAGAATAATTCCATGTTGACGAGGCGGGGGTTTCTGGTCGCTTCGCTGACCGGGCCGGTCTTCTTTCTATATGGCCTGGAAGCGGCCGCCGGGACGCGGGAGCTGGAGCCGACGCCGGCTTGTGGCGACCGCGACGACGCCACGCCGCCACAGACCCTAGGTCCTTTCTACAAGCCCCGCTCACCGGAGCGCCAGTCGCTCCTCGAACCGGGCATTCAGGGCACCCGAATCGTTCTAGAGGGCCACGTCCGTTCGGCCAAGTGCAAGCTCATCGAGAGGACTCTCGTTGATTTCTGGCATGCGGACGCAAATGGAGTATACGATAACGCCGGCTACCGCCTTCGCGGCCACCAGTTTACCGACGGCGGTGGAAGATACCGGCTCGAGACGATCGTGCCAGGGCTGTATCCCGGACGCACACGCCATTTTCACGTGAGGTTGCAGGCGCCGAATCGGCCGATTCTTACGACACAGCTCTACTTCCCGGGCGAGCCAGAGAACAAAAGGGACTCGATCTTCAATCCGAAACTCGTGCTGCGCCTGCGCGACTCGGCTGCCGCCAAGGCGGCCAACTTCGATTTCGTTCTGGATCTTGGGTAAGCATGGCGAGAGGCGTGAGAGGGGAGAGGGAAGGATTAAAATGAGAGCAGAATGAAGGAGGGGGCTAGGGTTCGCGACTTTGGGCTAAAATAGCGGCGAAGAACCTGCCTTTCCAACTCGAGAAGGGAGCCGGGACCCATTGAAGGTTGATGCCGGTATTCACCCGTTGTTAGATAGGAGATCCCGCGGGCCTAATTTTCTTTTGGGCGCGCTCCGCAAAGGCGGAAGCACTGGAGTACGCGGATTGCGCACCATCCCAGATCGATCTGCGGTCCGCGTCCGATACGTGCCTGCCCAGGAGCACGGTGATGGTTGAAGTGCCAGTTTTCACCGATGCCTAGAATGAACGGCGTGAGCCACGTTACATTTTGACTGTAATCGCCGAACCTGCTGCTCCTTCCCATGTGCGAGATGCTGTTGATGCTGCACTGTGCGTGGAGCACCCAGACGAGCCGTACGGGCCCGAGCCACAGCCAAGCAACCGGATCGAACAGCAACCCAAACAAAAAAGAGAGGGCGACAACGGGGCCGCTTGCTATTTCCCAGAAGCGGTAACTGGGGCGGTCGAGATCGGGGCACCAGCGCGTGCGGTCCGGACGGTCGGTTTGCCAAAGCCAGCGCAGGTGAGACCACCAAAAGCCGCCGCCATGCGGCGAGGAAATGTCCCCAGGCTTGTCAGAGTACGAATGATGCAGCCGGTGGCTTGCAACCCAGCCGATGGGATGGCTGGACCCGTTAAAGCAAGCGGCGAATATAAGA
>VBLN01000101.1 GCA_005878685.1 Deltaproteobacteria bacterium
GGTCAGACTGTACTTCGGATCAGTGCTTGCCGGCAGAAGCGTCGGGTACATCGCGAACGCCGCGCCACCGAGCGTGCCGGCTATGTACACGCTCGATGAGAGAAATGCAGGCCAGTCCCTTCCCTTGGCGCGGAAAATCGGCATTGCGATCAATGACGCCGCGACGACCGCCGGGATAATCCAACCCCAGGGGTGCGAGCGAAAATTATCGACGGCCTGCGGCCGAACGTATAGGCTTGCGACTAGGCTCAACACGGTCAGCAGCACGAGCGCCCACCAAGCCAGAGCGGCGACCCGGCGGGATCGATTGTAGATCTCTCCCTCGGTTTTAAGTGCGATGTAATGAGCGCCGTGAAGCGTGAGCGTCACGAGTGCCAGTGCGCCGGTCAGAAGCGTGTACCAGTCGAGAATGCCGGGATGCGGACCGACTCTGAAATCGGTCCAGAGCGCTTCAAAAAAGTAGCCCTCGGAATTGAGCGGAACGCCGCGAACGACGTTGCCGACCGCCGCGCCGAAAAATATCGCGAGCAGTAGGCTGGAAGAGGAAAACAGGAAATCGAAAAACGACCACCAGAGCGGGTCATCGACGTGGGAGCGCAACTCGACGCCGACGCCGCGGAGCATCAACAGCCAAAGGACGATCATGAGCGGCAAGTAAAAACCGCTGAAGCTCGACGCATAGAGCAGGGGAAAAGCGAAAAACAGCGCACCGCCTGCGGCCAAGAGCCAAACCTCGTTGCCGTCCCATACCGGGCCGATAGCGCGCAATATCAAACGCCGCTCGTCGTGAGTTCGCGCGACGAAGAGATTGATGATGCCCGCGCCGAGGTCAAACCCATCGAGGATCACATAGGCGATCACCATCAGCGCGACGAGAATAAACCAGAGCGTTTCCGTATCAGACTCCCTGTTGACCACTCGCGCGATCCGGCATAATGCCGCCGTGCGGCCGCGTTTGCCTTTCGCTCGCAGTTAAGAATTCGGGGCCGTGCATGATCTCGCGCCACATCAAAAGCAAGAAGAGCACACTCAGGACGGTATACATGCCCATAAAACCAATCAGCGTGAACAGTGCATTGCCGGCCGAGACGTGGGAGGAGAAGCCATGTTCGGTTCTCAACAGGCCGTAGACGACCCAGGGCTGGCGCCCGACTTCGGCGGTAATCCAGCCGGCGGTATTGGCGATGTATGGGAAAGGAAAGCTCAACATCAGAATCCACAACATCCACCGGGCGCTGAAGAGCCTTTTCCTCCATAACAGCGACGCGGCGGTCACGGTGATGGCGATGAAGATCGTCCCAAGCCCAACCATGATGTGATAGCAGTAATAGAGCAGCGGGATGTTGTCGGGCCAATTGTCACGGGGAAACGCATTCAACCCATTCACCTCCGCCTCCCATCTGCGGTGGGTAAGAAAGCTAAGGGCTTTCGGCACATAGATCGGGTTATCGAGCGCTTGTCTGTCGGTGTCCGGCTGGCCGACCAGGACGATCGGTGCTCCCGCTTCGGTATGAAACAGTCCTTCCATGGCGGCGAGCGTCGTCGGTTGATATTTCGCGACCAGTTGGCCGTGACGGTCCCCCGACGGCCATAGCTGAGAGATCGACGCCACCACCGCGACGATGACGCCCAGGGTGAGAAACATACGGCCGTATTCCTCTTGCTTGCCCGAAAGCAGATAGAACGCGCCGAGCGCGGCCATGGCAAACGAGCCGGTAATCAACGCCCCGCCCATGTTGTGGATGTACTGCCAGAGCGCCCATTCGTTGAATAATAATGACCAGAAGCTATTGAGATGAGCCGTGCCGTCGGCGGCGATCTCGTAACCGACGGGGTGCTGCATCCAGGCGTCGGTCACGATAATAAAAAACCCGGACAGCCACGAGCCCACGAACACCATGAAGGCTGCCAGCCAATGGACTCTCGCGCCGAACCGTTTTTCGCCGAACAGAAACAGCCCGAGGAATGAAGATTCCAGAAAAAACGCGAAGACCCCTTCCATCGCGAGCGCCGTGGCGATGACGCCGCCCGCGTATTGAGAAAACTTCGCCCAGTTGGTCCCGAACTGAAACTCCATCGGGACCCCGGTGATCACGCCGAAAAGAAAATTAATGGCGAATATTTTGGCCCAGAAGCGCGCGGCTTTGTTGTAACGCTCGTCTCCCTTGCGAATGGCAAGCGACTTGAAGATGACGATGAGCGGTGCCAGGCCCATCGTCAGTTGAGGGAAAATATAATGATAGGTGACCGTGAACGCGAAGTGAAAACGATGAATCGAAAGCGCGCTATCCATTTCAACCGTCTAACGAGACTGTAGAAAAAGTCCCCGCTAACTAAAATTGGGGGTACCTAGATGGTCTCCCGACCCGAGATCGTGGCTTATACGCTAAATACGGAAGTCGTTTTTCTTTTAAATTTTTCACTTTGACTTTTTCTACAGCCTCAACGTTCTCGTTGCCGAACTCGAGCCACCCCAAACACATTAATACGCCACAGAGGAGGACCAAACAAGGATTCCTGGAGCTGTCAGCGGGGTCGAACCTTTACCTTTGGAGTAGGTCGGAACGAGTCGTTCAGACAACTGGCGGGTGATTTGATCACGGACGAGATCTACTTGTTGATCTCAACTCTCCTTTACTCCGCGAGCTCGTCATAGCCTCGCCCAAGGAACTGGACGAAACAGAACCCGTGGCCGAAGGGATCAGCCATAAGAGCGAGCTTGCCCCACTTGTACGTAGCGATGGGCTGCTCTAGCCGCGCTCCAGCTAAGACAGCTCGCTGAACCGTCGGTTCGATTTCATCGATCACAAAATCAAGATGGACCGGCGTCCAATGCCGCTGGTAACTTCGACGCTGCGAGGTTGTTTCAGATGCCGGCGTCCCAGGTGATTTGATGAGCAGGTAGATTGGGGCCGAACTCCCAAGCATCTCTACTCCAAAGGCTCCGAAGCGACGCCCGACCTTCAATCCAAACGCAGAACTGTAAAAGCGGACTGCCTTCTCGAGATCATCAACGTCAAGATTTACCAGGAGATCCATGACGCATCGTCCGGTGGCGCGCAAGTTTGAGTTCAGCCGGCGCCGAAGACCGTCCCGTGCAACGAAGGAATCGGTGTCGCTGATTTTACAACGACCGTCCGTCGAAGTGCTGAACCGGAACGGTCTCGAGATCGATTCCTTCGAGGCAGCGAATATTGATTGCAGCGATCCGGTTGCCCTTTGGATCGATGCCTTCTCCGTACGGGTGAATGCCGCACGTCCGGCAAAAGCGGTGCTTGATAACGCGCTTGTTGAACGTGTACGTGCCGATGTCCTCTTCCGCTGTGAGCAAGCGCAGCTGGTCGCGCGGCACAAACCACAGCAGAGATCCTTTGCGGGAACACATCGAGCAATTGCATGCCGTCGCCCCGTTGAGCTCGCCTTCAACCTCGAACGCAACCTTGCCGCAGTGGCAGCTACCTTTGTATTTCACGTGCGCCCTCCTTGAGTTCTATTTGTCCTCGGCACGCTGACTATGCAACACCCTTGTGTTTATCGCCGCTCATATGCTTGCTTCAAGCTCTTAATGTCAATTTTGTTCATTTGAAGCATTGCATTCATGACTCTTTTCGATTTTTCAGGATCCTTGTCTTGCAACATCTCACCTAGAACAGTGGGAACAATCTGCCATGACACACCGTATTTGTCTTTAAGCCAGCCGCATCTTTGTTTTTCTCCGCCCTCGGAGAGCTTCTCCCACAACTCATCTACTTCTTCCTGCGTCTCGCAGTTCACGAAGAAGGATATGGCTGGCGAGAAAGTGAACATTGGACCACCGTTTAACGCTGTGAACTCCTGTCCATCGAGCTGGAATGTCACGGACATTACCGTTCCCTTCGGTCCTGGCCCTGCTTCTCCATAACGCATAATGCCCACGACCTTTGAATTTTTAAAAATGGAGGTATAAAAATTCATTGCCTCTTCGGCTTTACCATCGAACCACAAGAATGGGGTGATTTTTTGCATATAGTTTTACTCTTTTGTATTAAATCGGATCGAGGTCTCTGGCGCAAAAAGCACTCGCCCAGTCGGCGATGACTTGTCGAATCCGCGGAGGTTTGGAGGTGGCTGGAAAGCCTTGTCAGCGCATGTTGTCATTACGTTTTAGTTTCTGTTTACCGCGCTTGGCTCCATGTAGATGAGTTCCCAAATGTGACCATCCAAATCCTGAAAGCCGTGGCCATACATAAAACCATGGTCTTGCGGCTCATTGTAAGTCGTGCCTCCGATGGCGACTGCTTTTCGAACCATCTCATCGACTTTCGCTCGGCTTTCGAGAGACAAGCACACAAGCACTTCTGTGTATTTCTTTGCGTCGCAAATCTCGTTGGGAGTAAAGGTCTTGAACTTCGCTTCAGTTAACAGCATGACGAATATATCGTCAGTCACGATCATGCACGTGGCCGTCTCATCGGTAAATTGCTGATTAAACCTGTAGCCAAGTTTGGTGAAAAACTCGATTGACCTATTGAGATTTTTTACCGGCAGGTTCACGAAAATTTTAGTAGCCATGGTTTCTCCTTTTGCAGGTTTATTCGGGACGATTGTCACGGCATGGATCTAGCCGCGTTGCGGCGTCAGCCGCCAGCGGCCGTAGGCGACGAACGCCGCGAGGATTCCAACCACCAGGGGGAACAGCGCCATAGCGACGCCAGCGGTCGCCAAGGTGACCACCGTCGCGCCGATCATGATGATCACCAGCCCGGCGGCGGCGAGCGGCGTCAGGCCGGGGCGAAGGCGCAGCAGCCAGGGGAGGATCACGCCAATCGCGCCGCGCACCTCGCATACGGCGATGAACCGCAGGAACAAACCCGGCATCGGTATCTGCTTCGTCATCTCCTCGATCGGCAGGATCAATTTCATGCCGCCGGCGAACAGAAAGATGGCCGCGAGCAATCCTTGAGCAATCCATAGTGCAGTGTTCATGATGAGTCCCCTCTGAAAAAACAATTCACCGCAGAGTCACAAAGCGCGCAGAGGCTTTGTTTAAGATGATGTCATCATTAGATTGTCTCCGCGCCCTCAGCGCCTCCGCGGTGTAGTGTCCGAGTGATGAATTAAGAATCACTGCGCTATTGCTTGGGTGCCGCTTCCACCAGCGATTTCATGCTCGCCAGACCCTGCTCGAATTGACCGCCGACCATTTTGTCCATGTTCATAAAAAGGTGAACCGCCTTGGCCATGAAATTGTTTTGGCCGGTCATGCTCCACGTCACGGCGGTTTGATTACCCTCGGGCTTGAACGTGAACTCCGCGGTGTTGGTGGCGGCGAAGGGCTTGAAGAATTCAAGTTTGATTCGAATGAGATCGCTCGGACGGCTTTCGGTGATCGTCATGCGTCCTTCGCCCACCTCGTTGTTGCCTGTCCACGTGTAGATCGCGCCGGTTCCGGCCGGCGCGCCATCGTAAGCTTGCTTCATCGCCGGATCGATTTTCCCCCACGGGTTCCATGCTGCCCATTTGTGGAAATCGTTCACCTGCGCAAATACTGCCGGTGGCGGAGCTGAGATGGTGGCCGTCCGCGCCACGCGGAACTCGGATGGCTGCAGCGCCACGATGACGACGAACACGACGACGATGACGACGAGGCCAATGAAGATCTTTATGATCATCGGATTTCCTTTTCTAGGTTTTTTCAGCGCGGTGTGAGCGACCTGGCCAACCCCTAGCCGCCGGCGATTGCCCCTACGATCATAAAGGGCTCAGTTCCTGTCGCGACTGCGTCGGGCAACGGGGCGTCCGGCGGTTCGTGGGACAGATCCTGCCCGCAGGCAAAGAACCGCACAAACGGGCGGCGTTTTTGCGTGACCTGGTCGCGGATCCTCGAGCGCGTCAAGGACCGAGCGCTGCGTAGCCTGACCTTCGACGGCGAGCTTTACCTCGCCGTCGACTTGGGCGAGCTTGCGCAGGTGTGCCGGGAGCGTGACTCGGATCATCATGACAGCGTCTGGACCTCGACGGACACCACGGCCGGAAGATCCCGGACGATTGGCGCCCAGCTGTCGCCGGCGTTGGCCGATGCGTACACCTGCCCGCCGGTGGTGCCGAAGTACACGCCGCACTTATCGAGCGAGTCGACCGCCATCGCGTCGCGCAGCACGTTGACGTAGCAGTCGCTCTGCGGCAGGCCCTTCGTGAGCGGTTCCCACTCGTTGCCGCCCGTGCGGCTGCGGTACACGCGCAGCTTTCCATCGGGCGGGAAATGCTCGGAGTCGCTCTTGATCGGAACGACGTAGATAGTGTCCGGCTCGTGCGCGTGCACGTCGATCGGGAAGCCGAAGTCGGTCGGCAGGTTGCCGCTGATCTCTCGCCACGACTCGCCCGCATCGTCGCTGCGCAGGACGTCCCAGTGCTTCTGCATGAACAGCACGCCCGGACGCGACCGGTGCATCGCGATCCGATGAACACAGTGGCCGACCTCCGCAGTGGGGTCCGGGATGTATTGCGAATGCAGCCCGCGGTTGATCGGCTTCCAAGTTTTCCCGGCGTCGTCGCTGCGGAACGCGCCCGCCGCCGAGATGGCGATGAAGATCCGGTTCGCGTTACTCGGATCGAGAATGATCGTGTGCAGGCACATCCCGCCGGCCCCCGGCTGCCATTTGGGCCCGGTTCCGTGGCCGCGCAGTCCGGCGAGTTCTTGCCAGTTCTTCCCGCCGTCGGTCGAGCGGAAGATCGCAGCATCTTCCACGCCGGCGTAGACCGTGTCCGGATCGGCCAGCGACGGTTCCAGATGCCAGACGCGCTTGAACTCCCAGGGGTGCGGCGTCCCGTCATACCACTGATGCGCGGTGAGAGGCTTGCCGGTTTCGGGAGACGTGTCGTAAACAAACTTGTTGCTCTCAGCCTTGGGCATCCCCTCCGGGGTAGTGGTCGGTTCGCCGGGGGGTGTTCCGGGTTGGTGCCATGTCTTGCCGCCGTCATCCGAGCGTTGAATGATCTGCCCGAACCAGCCGCTCGACTGCGACGCATAAAGCCGATTCGGATCGGCAGGTGATCCCTTGAGATGATACATTTCCCAGCCCGCAAAATGGGGACCACTGATATCCCACCGTTCGCGCATCGCGTCCGACGTCAGGACGAACGCGCCCTTGCGTGTACCAACGAGTACTCGTACCTTGCTCATACTTCAATCCTCCCTGAATTTAGCGGTCTTGACGCAAAGCTTCTTACAACCACCGTTCCACCCGTCGCGGATGCTATTCAGTCGGCAGGCCCGGAATATCGATCACCGGTCGAACCTCGACGGTCCCCTTGCGCGCCATGGGAATCCGTGCGGCAATGCCGAGGGTTTCATCAAGATCTTTGGCCTCGATGAGGAAGTAGCCGCCCAGTTGTTCCCGCGTCTCCGCGAATGGACCATCGGTCACGAGCCGTTTGCCGTTGCGCACTGGCGCCGGGACCTTCCTCGCTCGGGAACTCGTGCATGTCATAGTTGTAGTATACTTTGCCCTTCGCCATTTTGTCCTTCGTGAACGACACGTGATAGTCACTGTTGAAGTCATTGCCGTAGGACGACACCCACTTGAAGCGCCAGCCACAACAGGTCTACCCATGACGATCTCCTTTGTCGGAGCGTTTACGCGTGGTCCTTCCCAGAACCGCAACAAGAACCCGAGCGCTTGGGCTCGGCTTTAATACTTGTCGTGGTGCCGTACCCACGCCATGGTCCACGGCAGCTCCGCTTCGTCCCGGCCCTTGGGCACGAGGTCGAGGTAGTTGTACGCGCCGACTAACATGTCTAGCCCGCGCGCGTAACTGGAATAGCTGTGGAAGATGTCGCCGCTGCCGTCCTTGTAGAACACGCTGGCGCCGGGACCTTCCTCGCTCGGGAACTCGTGCATGTCATAGTTGTAGTATACTTTGCCCTTCGCCATTTTGTCCTTCGTGAACGACACGTGATAGTCACTGTTGAAGTCATTGCCGTAGGACGACACCCACTTGAAGCGCCAGCCCATGCGCTTCTTGAACGTTTCGATATGGCTTAGAGGCGCTCGCGAAACCGCCAACAGCGTCACATCGCGCTGGGCTAGGTGCACAGCGGCGCCGTCGATGTGATCGGCAAGGAATGAGCAACTCGGACAGCCTTCCTTCCACTCGGGACCGAACATGAAATGATAGACGATAAGTTGGCTGCGTCCGTCAAAGAGATCGGCGAGCGTCTCCTTTCCCTTGGGGCCGTCGAAGACGTAGTTCTTCTTGACCTTGACCCACGGCAGCTCGCGCCGCTCGGCGCTCAACTTATCACGCAGCCGGGTGAATTCTTTCTCCTTACTCAAGAGTTGCTTGCGCGCAGCAACCCACTCATCTTGTGACACGATTTTTGGACGATTCATTTTGCTCTCCTTTCGTTTGAGTTGCCGGGTCGAGATTCTTCGGGGCCGTCTTCGCGCGACGCTTCTTCACGACGAGCGCAGTCAGGCCACCTGTAGAGGTCGCGCCAGCGACCATCAGCGCCATGGATGTAATGCATGCGGGACACATCGAACTCCTCCTCTCACTGATTCCGCCCATCGCGGCTACTGCCGGTTGAACTCCCTAATCGGCCGCACTTCGATGCTTCCCAGGCGCGCCGACGGGATTTTCGAGGCCACCTGGATCGCTTCGTTCAGGTCCTTGGCGTTGATGAGGTAAAACCCGCCCAGTTGCTCCTTCGTCTCGACGAAAGGACCATCGGTCGTGGTCAACTTACCGTTGCGGATCCGCACGGTCGTGGCGGTCTGAACGGATTGGAGGGCCTCACCGCCGATGTAGTGGCCGCTCTTCCGGAGCCCCTCGCTGAACGCGAAATACTCGCGCATGAAGGCCTCCGACTCGCTTTGGGACATGGCACCCTTCTTCTTCTCCTCATCGTAGATCAGGCACAGATACTTCATAGCTCCCTCCTTATTAATTGTCGTAGAATGGCTTTCACACTAGATAGTCGATCGGCAGAGCCTAAAATCGACAGTAAAGACCCACCGATCGTCGAGTCTCGTCTAAAGTCCCGGAAGCTTGGGAGTTTGCTGCCATGCAGGACGCGAGCGGATCGCATCCATATACGCGCGCACCTTCGGGAACCCCTCGAAGCTGAAGCCCGCCTTCTCGAGAACGTGAAGCGCCGGGCCATAGGCGCACTCGACTAATAAGGGTTTCTATGGATAAAACTGGCATTTGAATCTCCTTTCCAGTTCCTTCTTACGACAGTTTTGTTTCACTTCGTTAATACGACGAATGAGCAAGTGCTTTCAGGACACTCCCGCTAATTGTTTTCCCAATTCTGTCCACCTGATGAATCAAAGCTTAGCCCGACAGTGACTCTCGCCGACACGACGCGCCGGCGATGGTCAGCGGCACGATTTTGATGC
>VBLN01000109.1:0-5008 GCA_005878685.1 Deltaproteobacteria bacterium
CGGCGCAGACTTGCAAAGCGGGCCGCCTTGCTCCATTCGAGCTGGCCTTCCGGAGACAAGAGGAAGTCGACGTACACTCGCAACGCGTTCGGATGCGGCGCGCTTCGCGGAATCGCCAGGCTGCCATTGCCCGCGGTGATATAAGTTCCCTCTTTGAGGGTCTCAGGCTTGAGATGCTTTAACGGCAGGCCCCGGGCGATGAATCGCAATGGGGTACTTGCCGCGCGCGGCAAAATCCAGCATCTGCCGGTCGTCTCGCGGCATCACCAAATCCTTCAGGGCAAATATTTTTCGCATGAAATCTTTGCCGAGTCCTTCGTGGGAATACCACAAAGTCGAGTTTCCCAACCCGCCGCCAGCGCCGATCGGATCTTTGAGCGCGATCTTTCCCTGCCATTTTGGCTCCAGAAGATCTTTCCAAGACTTGAAGTCAGCTCCCGAAACCAGATTGGAATTGTAGATGAACGGCGCCTTGACGTACGCGCTGAAAACCAGATTGTAACTTTGCACTTCATCGGAAAACGTCAGCTTCCCGCCGCGCCACTTGCTCGGGTCCTGGGAATGCGGGCCGGAAAGCCATGGTTTGACTGCAACCAGCGCTTTCGCCGGGAGCAGAGTTTCCAGCGCCGTGGTCGTACCGGTAATCAGTACGTCGGTGCTGTTGCGGCCGGCGGCAAGCTCGTTGAGCAGTTTGGGGCCGATTTGGTTACCAGCCATGCTCTGCAGCTCGACCCGGATATCAGGATATTTTTTCTGAAAGGCTAGAGTGAGAGCATCGCGCGTCTCGCTTCCCTGCGGTCCGATGATCGCAACCACGCCTTCCTTTTTGGCTGCGGCCAAAATCTGCTCCCAGGACTGTGAAGATTGGGCCATCGCGGCTGCCGGCGCTAACAAACCGACAACAATCGCAACGAGTAAATTTTTTACCACAAGAAACATCGACGCCTTCCGATCATTCTCGCCTCATCGAGCGAAAGCTTCTTTGAACAACGCGGTGATGTCATCTTTGATATCGATCGCCTGTTGTGTGTAGGTCTTGATCGATCCCGGTATCGGCACTCTCCATGGCGAATGATCGGTGGGCACGTCCAAGCGCGCGCTGATGTAGCCATTCACCTTGGCAAACCCCTCCTGCCCCTCTTTGGACAGCAGCCAGTTGATGTAAACCTTGGCCGCGTTTAAGTGAGGGGCTCGATTGAAAAATCCCAAGCCGCCGGATCCCGGGCTAACGTCGGACCCTTCCTTGATCTGCCGTGGATCCAAGATCGCGACCGGCAAACCGTCCTTCATACGCTCTTCGGCGACGATGTCTGAAACGCCGATCAATATGGAATATTTTTCCCGCGCAATGCCGTCGATCTCCTGCGTGTAGTCTCTCAAGACCGTCGGTTGCTGCTTGGCAAGGGCGCGGATGAAATTCGGACCGAGCTCGGGATGCAGGTAAAAGAACGTAAACGTTGCCTGACCCGGTCCCGCTTTGGTCGGATCGTCCATCACGATCTTTTTTCTCCATTTGGGGTTTAGCAGATCTTTGTAGGATTTGATTTCCTGCGGCTTGACGACTTTCGGATTGACAAAAAGCGTTCCTCGTTGAGACGGCGTCATCACCAGGAAACGCTTTCCCGGATCGACGAACTCGAGAGCCCCACCGCGCCATTGCTTGGGGTCCTTGACGTCGGACAAAACGAGCGCCGGCTCCATCGGATCCAACATCCCTCCGGGCAGGAGCACGAGCAAACCGGTGGTGGTGCCGGTGACCGCGACATCCCAGAGATACTGCCCGGCGCCCCGCTCGGTCGAAAGCCGGGGACCGATACCGGACCCTCGGTCCGCGAAATACTCAACCGTAATGCCGTATTTCTTTTGAAACGGCTCCACCAAAACATCGCGGCGGTCGGCGCCGACGGGACCGATGACAGCGACTTTGCTTTCCTTTTTTCCCGCCGCCAAAATTTTCTCCCACTCCTGGCCGAAGCATAATTGAGCACTCGCAGCCGATAGAGCTACCACAAAGAAAACTACAGAACGCGATCGCGGCATGATTTTCATCGTTTCACCACTCCTTACCTGTCGTGCTCCAGGGACTTGCGCCACTTGCTGAGCGCCTGTTCTTTCAATGCCGGATGGCGCCAGGGGAAAGGCCGGTAAGCGTCGAAGATCGCCTTCGAAGAAAAATATTCTCTGCGCTTTTTGTCCTCGGGAGATCAGCGGATCGAGCGGCCCGCCCCAGGTTTGTCGAGATCCATCGGGTTGATATCCTCGTCCACCACGACGACCCAACGCCAGATTTCGGATTTCAAGAAAGGTTTCGCTCATGGGCTGCCGAATACCTCTTGGAGCAGCGGCTGTAAATTGTCCTTCGCTTGCATCGCTGCCTTGGTGTAGGTTTTGATCGCTCCCGGTTGCGGGATGCGCCAAGGCTCGGTATGGTCGGTGGGCACATCCAATCGAGAGCTGACGTAACCGTTGGCGCGAGCAAAGACGGTCTGTCCTTCTTTCGACAACAACCAATTAATATAGATCTTGGCCGCATTGGGATTGGGCGCTCTGTTGAACAACGCGAGGGTCCCATTGGTCGGACTCAGGTCGGTTCCCTCTTTAAGTTGCCTGGCGTCAACGATGGCAATCGGCACTCCTTGTTTCGCCCTGTTGATGGCGACAAAGTCCGCGGCACCGATCAGCACGGGATACCGCCCTTGACCCACGGCATCCACTTCCTGCGCGTAGTCTCTTAGTATGGTGATCTGTTGTTTGCCCAGCGCGCGAATGAAATCCGGGCCAAGCTCCGGGTGAAGATAAAAGAAAGTGAAAGTCGCAACGCCGGGTCCGGCTCTCCGTGGGTCGTCCATCACCATCTTTGCCCTCCATTTGGGTTGGAGCAAATCTTTGTGCGATTTGAACTCTTGGGCATTGACGAGCTTGGTGTTGTAAAAGATCGTGCCCCGATGGAAGGGAGTCATCACCATAACCATCTTGGACGGATCGAGAAATTCTATCGCTCCGCCGCGCCATGTTTTGGCATCTTTGACGTCCGGTAGAATGAGCGCCGGCTCCAGGGGATCGAAGGCTCCCATGGGAATCATTGCTTCAAGCGCTGTGGTGGATCCGTGGACGTAAATATCCCAGAGAAATTGTCCTGCCTTCCGCTCGGCAGCGACCCGGGGAGCAACTTCGCGGCCGGAGGTGCCCATCAGCTCAACGGAGATACCGTACTTCTTCTGAAATTCCAGCGTGAGGGCATCGCGCAACGTAGCGGTGATGTCCGTAATCACCGATACCTTGCCTTCTTTTTTCGCGGCGGCGAGGGTGCTCTCCCAGTCGGCCCTGGCGGTGACCAAGTTGAAGCCAAGGAGTGTCATCACCGCGAGAGTTTCCATCACCAAAACGACACGGAGTTTCTTCACAAGCACCTCCTATTCGGTCGGTAACTCAAAGCTCGCCCTTATTCCCTCATTAGCTTCAGACCTGTCTCGCGTCGCGCTCCCACCGCTTTCCTCCCCCGCGACGCGGGGGAGGAATTACCGGTTGAACTTTCCGTTTCAAAGCCTCCAGGGTAGACTTACTCCGCTTCCTTTTGCGTGCACCACGGAACCATGGAGCCCATGCGGCAACGGGCGCCCACTTGGTTAAGACTTGACTCGAAGATCTCGTGGATTTTTGGATCCTCGTCTTCGTACTCAATCTGCGTGCCGCCGTCTTTCACGCTCACCTCAATCGGTTTGTCGTCACCCAGAGCAACAAAGTTGTAGCGCCAGCTATTCCAACGGAGCGCGAGGTAACGAGCGGGATCGGCGCCGGAGTTGAAGTGCTGGTGAAACCACTGGGAGGGAGGAACCACCACGCTACCCGGCTTCCAATCCACCCTGGTCACTTCCCCGTGTTCGTTCCAGAGCATGGAATAACCTTGGCCACTTAGAATTGTGACGTGGGCGCCGGGGCCATGGCGATGGGCCTTTTTGTAGCGCCCAACCGGAAATTCGGAAATATGTGAGCCCATGACGTTGCCGGCGAGGTCGAAGTTGACATGTCTTCCGCCGGCGCCGCGTTCATTCCATACTTGGAGCGGCATGTCCCATGTGTTCGGCACGAAGTTCACCGACATCTTGAGTCCCCAGACCTGTCCCTTGCTGCTGAAGTAGTCTTCCTCTTCCGGCGGAAAGCGGTCGGAAAAAATGAAATCGTTGTCGAAAATGAAATTGAGATTGTGAAACAGGTTCATCATGAAAGGCGCGCTGGTTACGGCAAAAAACCTGACCGAGGCGTTTCCCTGCCCATTGAAGTGCTGGTATTGGGCGTTCAAAGGAATCGCGAACAGGCTGCCAGGATGCCATTCGAAGGTGTGCTTCCGGCCGTTTTTCTGCCATACGGAAGTGGCTCCATGTCCGTCCAGAATATAGACCATCTCTTCATAAAGATGTTTTTGCGGTTTCAACTTTGCTCCCGGCGGGATTTCGCACACATAACCGTCGTTGGTTCCGCCGGCGCCTTCAAGGTTGATAAACGCTCCCATGCCGCCTTTATAATCCCAGGGCGCAACCTCAAGCTTACGGAGATCCTCGATGAAAAATCCGCGGTTGATGGGGATTTTCTGTGCTTGCTGCCAAGCGTGGTAGGTATCGACTCGTTCGTCGCTGCTGTATTTCATACTTTAGCTCCTTTTTAATGGCGTTTAATTTTCTTCGTGGCCTCGATGTCTACCGCAAAGACAGATGAGCCTTGCAGTTCATGGGGCTCTCAAGAGCTTGTTGACATAGGCCCGCATTACCATCCGTTCGATTTCACGAATGCTTTTTACCGCCCCAGCGGTATGGATGACGTCCAGTATGGATTGGAGTTCACTCTCCGCAAGCTGCTGGAGTGCGCCTTTGTCGCGCGCGATCTGCTCCAAAACCGACGCCGGCGGCACCTCGAACTCGTAATTCAGAAAACGGTCCGCGATGGCTTCATCGACCAAGTCGATTCTATTTGTGGTCAAGATGACGGTCGTATGGGCGGTATCGAGATCGTC
>VBLN01000109.1:5036-6536 GCA_005878685.1 Deltaproteobacteria bacterium
GCGATTCGACGTCATCGAACAAAATAATCGTGCGACGCTTGGGATCATCGTCATGCCGATGATGTCCGCCGCTTTGTCCGTCGCGCGCGTACTTGAAAATCTCGCGGATCTGCTCCTCTGTGTCGCCGTATCGCCCTCGCGCGATGTCCGCGCCATCGATGAAGATCATCACCACTTCATCCAGTTGGCGCTGGGCCGCGCCATAATCGCCAAACATGCGGCACAGTTCGTAAGTCATCCTTTTGGCCATCGCGGTCTTGCCGACGCCGACGCCGCCATGAAAGAGAAAGCCTTTCAAGGCGCTCCGCTCCACGTGCTCCTTCCACTGGTAGCGAACGAGTTTCGTGAGCTCCCTCAGAATCTCCCGATAACGGGAGCCGATTAACTCTCGCTCGACACGGCCCAGACCATCGGTGGCTTCACTCGCGGCGAAGGGTCCGAACTCGTCGCGCAAACGCTCAAATGTGTATAGGTCGACGTCGGAATTCCACCTCGCGAAAAATGCCGGCTCACTTCTTTTTTCCGTCGTGATCAGGTGCCGGCTCGATTTGTTCCAGCTCGGCCCCTCGGTCAACGCCCAAAATGTCCACCAGGTTCAAGTCCGCTGAGACGAACCGGACCCGACGACGAGGGTCTGTATTCACATGTTGCACCACGACACCCTCCGCGCGTATCGGGATATTGACGAGATCCTCCGCTTGCCAGTCGTGGCGCACGCCGTCGAGAAGGGTATAGCCTTTGCCTTCCAGTACATACAACACCGATCCCCCGGGTGTTTTCTGCGCGCCGCTTCGGCCGCCCGGCGGGATTTCCTGCTCGAACACGATCATGGAGCGAATGGAAGCATTGTCGAGGGCGGGATGCAAAAACCACTTCATTTTGCCTTGGCGATTATTTTCCCAGGGAAGATCGCGGCCTTTGATGAGCCATGCGCCTTGGCGCTGGTGTTGCCGCTGGCGATCGCGCAATTGATACAGCCATTCGAGCAAGTTTTCGCTTCTGTCCGAGTACGCGACGCCAACATTCTCTTCAGTTGAGCGGATTTTATTCATCGTGGGCTCCGCGCATTATTTTTAGCTTTGAAATCCGGGTGGTTTTCGAGCTGCACCATTTCACTCGCGCCCCATTCGAATAGCGCCCCGCTGATGAACGCAATCCACTTGGCTGGCTTGTCTTCATAGCGGTTATAGTGCTTGTGCTCCACGCCCCCAGGCTTCAAAGGTAAGAGCAGCAGGTCGCCCGCCTCCCAGTCGTGGCGCTCGCCATCGACTTCGGACCAGCCCTCGCCCTCGAGGATGTAGATCACCAGTCCACCCTGATGGCGATGCTTCCCGGAGTGGACCTTGATGTCTTGAACGAAAATATTCCAGTCGTCCAAGACCGTTTCGGGCGTCAAACCGCTGTAGCGCGACGGCCACATATAATGTCTCACCAGAGCCTGGCGGGACATGACCCACGGACATTCTTCGCCGCGGATGACTACTTTGCCGGTAAAAGAGC
>VBLN01000109.1:6561-7090 GCA_005878685.1 Deltaproteobacteria bacterium
TCATAGTTACCTTCCTTTCACAATGAATGAGCCGAGCATTACAACCAATCCCGCGGCGCCGATTACGTTCCGTACTCCGCCCGGTACAATCCGAAGGGCTCGAGCAATGGACGGTCAGAAATGAAAAACAGGAAAGCCTCCTCGTCGCTGGAGCGGTTTTCATGCCGGTGCCAACTCCAGTTCGGCACCACGAAGTAGTCGCCTTGCTCCCATTCGAAAACGACGTCATTGATCGTGGTCTTGCCGCGGCCGCGCACCACGTGGAAAATTCCCACCGAGGTTTGCCGCTGCATCGTCGTTTTCTCGCCGCCAACGAGCATGCGCGCGCCGCAAGCGATCGTCGGCAGAGCGGGCCCGCCGTCGCGACTCTTGTATTCCATGACTAAGCCGCCAACCGCTTCCGGCGGCTGCTCGACCATCTGGCGCAAGGTTCGTTCGGCATCGCGCCATTTGAAATACCAGGGCGAGCCTTGTGGCGATAGGATGCTGTCTGCCGAAGTCTTGAGCACACGCTGCACCGTCTGGCGCG
>VBLN01000109.1:7143-13931 GCA_005878685.1 Deltaproteobacteria bacterium
GTACAATTGGGAGTGAGAATCAGGTCCCCGGGTTCCATCAGAAAACTATCGCCGTTCACCGTCGTAAATGTGCCGCTCCCTTCGACCACGAATCGTAGTGCGGCCATGGTGTGCCGGTGTGCCGTGGCGACTTCGCCGGGCAGCACCAGTTGAATCGACATCTGCAGAGTGTGGGTCGTACTTCTCAACGGAAAAAGCCCGGGGTTGAGAAGCTGAATGGTGCGCCGTCCGGCTTCGTTGACCCCGATCAGCTCGCCCGCGCGCAGCAACTGCTCGCGAATGAGACTCCCCTTCCAGTGCATCGGCTGAAGCTTTGAGCGCGGCTCCAAATTGGCCGGCAGTTCCATTTTCCAATGACCCTGCAGCGCGTCCTGTTCGATCTCTCGATCGAAGGCCGCCAACTCGGCCGCGCGCGCATCGGCGTCACCGCTTGCCGTTTCATGCTCTTTCAATTTCTCCGCCATCATGGGCTCCTAAGCGAATTAATCTTCGCCGCACTCAGCGGCCGAAAACCTCGGTCAATATCGGAAACAGATCGTCCTTCTTGTCGCGCCGGTCACCAGCGCTGCAAGCATCCCGTCCAAAGTCAAAGCCGACAGTTGTCGCTTCATGATTGTTCCTCTACTCGCGAAAGACCATCTCATTGCGTCACCGTCACTATCACGCATCGGGCGCGTACATCGGCCACAACGGCTCATCGTCGCCGCGCTTGGCGATATAATCGATGGCGTCGTTCACCGATTCCAATGGAAAAAAGCGCGTCGTCACGTGGCGCGTATCGATGACGCCGCGGCGCGCCAGTTCGAGCAGCTCGGGAAAGTCGATGTAGTGGCGCCCCGTGATGCTGCAAATCTCGATGGAACGAATCATTAAATACCGCACCGGCAAATTGAGCGGCTCAGGGTTGGCGCCGATCAGCGACACGCGGCTTCGACCAGTGTCTGTACGCCGCCCGGCGATAGATCAGCGACCACGCTGGCGCCTTGACCGTCGGTCAGCGCTTTGACTTTTTGGGTGATCGATTCGCCTTTGCCGAGAGCGACCGTGGCGACGCGCTTGGGATCGATGGCGTGAAGCTTTTCGAGCCGGGCCGGGCTGCGGGCGATGGCGATGACGCGCGCCGCCCCCATGGCGAGCGCGGAAAGCACCGTGCCGATGCCGGTGATACCGGTGGCGCCGTTGACGATGACGGTTTCACCGCTATGCAGGCGCGCGCGCTTCAGGGCGCGATAACCGACGGTCATCTGCGAGACTTTGCACATTTCATTGATGTCATCGTCGGGACGGAGCCTAACGACGTTGGTCGCGGGCACGCGGCAATATTCGGCCCACAGCCCTTCCTTGTAGCGCAGGATGCGCTTCGATCCCGCCTCGCCCCACTTGGCGATAAATCCCATCACTCGATGCGCCAGGCAAAGATGCTGGCGGTCGGAGCGGCAAAACTTGCAATAACCGCAGGTAATCGAACACATGACGACGACGCGATCACCGACCCGCACGTTGCTCACGTCAGGGCCGACTTCAACCACTTCACCGAGTCCGTCATGGCCGATGATCATCGGCAAGAACGGTATGGTCGGCACTTCGGAAGTGTACTGCACGGCGTCCTCGCGCATGTGCAGGTCGCCGTGATTGAGCCCGGCGCGCAACACCCGAATCAGCACCTCGCCGGGTTCGATATCGGGAATCGGCACCTCGTCGACGCGCAGCAGGTCAGTAGATTTGCTGGTTTTTTCAAACCCGTAAATGCGCGCCGCTTTCATCGTGCCCTGCATGATAATCTCCGTACTCTTATTTAGAGTAATGGAGTACTAAAGTGTTGGGGCGATCCCTTTTCACCATTACTCCATCACCGCATTTAATTTCATCCCCACGGCTCGACGGGAATCTCGCTCCAGCGCTTCTCGCCGATGATTTTTAAAGGATCGATGCGCGTCAGCACTTGATTCGAAATGGACAGCCGCTCGGCGAAGGGCTTGCCTATTGGCTTGGTGCAGTCGAAACCGGCTTTGCACACCAGCCTGCCGTCGGGAGAGCTGGGATCGCGCGGCGAGCCGGTCATGCCCGGAAGCGTCACCAAGCCGCGGTCCGCCTGGAAGCGAGTAGCAAGCGCCAAGAGTAGGGCCCGCGCCAGGCGTAGGCGGCTGGCCATGAGAAAGGTGGTCAGCGGCATCTTCGTGCGCTTGCCATCCACGATGACATTGTGAAAAACCAACAGCGGGAAACGGTGCGCCTTTTCCAGCTTCATCGCCAGCGCGGAAATTTCCCACTCGGCGTTGAGCGGCTCCTCGATATGCAGCACTTCATCCGGATACGCGCGCTCGTATTGCTCGATGAAACCGTGAAGGTCCGAACCAAAAGGAGCGCCGGCACTCGACCCAATCGCGCTTTCAGGTAACGCCATGGACTTGCCTCCTTAGATCGATGCAAAATTCATAATGCGAAAGTAAATGCCTCTCGATAAATCCCAGCCGCTGATTTTTTAACATTAGATTTTTCATTTCCTAGCGTTCTCGTAGCGCTTTAAGCCGGCGGCGGCAACCTCCCACAACCGGCTCGGCACGATCGGCAGCGCCGCGACGTGAATTCCCAACGGCGCCAGCGCATCTTCGACCGCGCTGGCGATCGCCGCGGGCGCGACCACGGCGCCGCCTTCGCCGACTCCCTTGGTGCCGAGCGGCGTTAGCGGCGAAGGAGTTTCCAGCCGATCTCCTTCGATGTTCGGTAAATCGGCCGCGGTGGGCTTTAGGTAGTCCATGAAAGTGGTGGTGAGGAGCTGGCCGTTTTCGTCGTAGATAAACTCCTCCAAAAGCGCCGCGGCGATGCCGTGGGCGGCGGCGCCATGCACTTGCCCTTCGACGATACCGGGGTTGATCTGCCGCCCGCAGTCGTGAATGACGATGTAACGCAGCACCTTGATCTCAAATGTTTCCCGATCCACTTCCACGACCGCCACATGCGCGGCGCTGGCAAAGCCGAGTTGCACGCGCACCCGCTTCTTCTCATCCGGATGCTTCGCCAGGGGATTGCTGTAGTAGTAGAGTGCCTCGAGGCCCGGTTCGCCATCCGGTTGTTCGTCCGCTAGGCTCCAGTACGCGCGGCCCGCAACCTGCGCCACAGTAACGCCCTTATCCGGCGCGCCGCGAACGGAAATGCGTCCATCGCGCAGCTCGAGATCGTCCACATTGGCTTCTAACTGCGCGGCGGCGCGCTTGAGAAGTTTTTCACGCACTTTGCGGGCCGCCCCGATGGCGGCCACCGTGTCATGACCGTGAAACTTGTTGGAGTAAACTCCGGAGGTCATGACATAAGGGTGACTCGCCGAGTCAAAGGTCGTGGCGACTCTAATTTGCCTCACGTCGAGGCCCAACTCATCGGCGACGATCTGCGCCAGCGCGGTGGCATGGCCCTGGCCCGAGTCGAGACCGCCGGTAAAAACCGTGGCGCTGCCGTCGGTTTCCAACCGGACGCGCGCGGCTTCGCCCTGGCCGCTGAGCAGCTGGGAAGGTCCGCTGACCAGCATGCCGTAACTCAGGTTGGAGCCGCCGGGCTCCACAGCCGTCGCGATGCCGATGCCGAGGAGCCGGCCGCGCTTCCTGCCCTCGGCTTGCTCGCCCTTGAGTTTCTCGTAGTCGACGGCGGCGAGCGCCTTGCGCAGCATCTCCGGATAGTCGCCACTGTCATAGGTTTGTCCTGTGGGCGTATCGTAGGGAAACTGGTCCGGTTGGATGAAGTTACGGAAACGGATTTCGCTGCGATCGATCTTAAGCTTCCGGGCTACTGCGTCGATCATTCTTTCTACCGAAAAGCACATGAAGGGTTTGCCAATGCCGCGATTGGCGACCACGGGGCAGCGGTTGGTAACCACCGAGTAGCCTTCGTAGGAAAGCGCGCGAAAGCGGTAACAGTTGGCGATATTGCTCAGCATGAGCAAATTATGGCGTGCAGCGAAGTCGATGCCGGCGCCTTCGTTTTCAATATTGCGGAACTTGATCGCCAGCACCGTTCCGTCGGTTTTAACCGCCGCGCTCATCTCCATGATGCCGTCCGCCGCGTGGCCCAGCGCCAACAGGCTCTCGCGCCGGTCTTCAATCCATTTCACCGGCCGGCCCGCCTTGCGCGCCAGCAACGCCACCGCGATGATAAAGAGCGGCCGCACCTTGTTGCCGAAAGAGCCGCCCATGGGCGGCACGATCATGCGGATCTCCCCCGGCGAGACATCGAGAGCCGCAGCGAGCACGTGCAGATCCTGAGCCGGCTGCTGCGTGTGTCCCCAAATCGTGTACGACTGTGTGGCGGCTTCGAACTGCGCCATGACGCCAAAGGTTTCGAGCGGCGTCGAGGAATAACGATGGATCGTCACGCGCTCGTTGACCACGGTATCTGCCTGCGCAAAAGCGCCGTCAACGTCGCCGTAGGGAAACGTGTTGTGCCAGAGAATATTCGAACCCACCTCTTCGAAGACCAACGGCGCGTCGGCCCGGAGCGCTTCCTCCGGGTCCAGCACGGGCGGCAAGGGATCGTACTCCACCCGGATGAGATCGGCCGCATCCTCCGCAGTCGCCCGGTCTACCGCCGCAATCCCGACGACCGGCTCACCGACGTAGCGCACCTGTTGATAGGCTAACGCGTAAACCTTCGGCGAGTTGGGCAGCGGCACCCGGCCCCGCTGGGGGCGGGTGAGCTGCGCGACATCGTCTCCCGTGATCACCGCGTAGACGCCGGGACGATAGAGAGCGCGGCGCAGATCGATGTGGCGAATCTTGGCGCGCGCGTGCGGGCTGCGCACGTAGGCCGCGTGCAGAACGCCAGGCAGCGTCAGGTCATCGATGAAATGACCCGCTGTGGTCATCAGCCTGCGGTCCTCTGTACGTTCGAGCGCTTGCCCGACCCATTTGGTAGCCATACGCGTCGTTTGATTCACAAAAAAGTCAACACTAAAGTTTCGGACAGTTCACCGCGGAGACGCTGAGGGCACGGAGGGCAGAGTTTTGAAATGAAAACATCTCTGCGTACTCTGCGTCTCTGCGGTGCAAGCATCTTCCTTCTCACGGTCTTGCCGCTCCGGGTTCAAACGGTCTTTCTCTCTTGCGCAGCCGCGCGCACCGCGCGCACAATATTGACGTAGCCCGTGCACATGCAAAGATTACCGCCGAGGCCGACGCGTATTTCTTCTTCCGTCGGATCGGCATGGTCGCGCAGCAGTTCCAGCGCCGCCAAGATCATCCCCGGCGTGCAAAAGCCGCATTGCAGCGCATGGTGTTGCCGAAATGCCAGCTGCAAGGGATGGAGCGCTTCGTTCGTGCCAATGCCTTCGATAGTGATAATCTCCGCGCCGTCGGCCTGGGCGGCAAAGAGCAAGCAGGAGCGCACCGTCCGGCCGTCGAGCATAATCGTGCAAGCGCCGCATACGCCATGCTCGCAGCCGACATGGGTTCCGACCAAACCGAGATCATGACGCAGAAAGTCCACCAGCGAGCAGCGCGGTTCCACGGTCGCCGTGCGGCGCACCCCATTGACCGCAACGGCAATGGAAATCCTCTCGCCTGGGCCCGACGAACCATTGGGCTCTCTGGACGATGCGGCGCGCAAGTGTTCCGTCTCCCCTCGCGGGAAAGGCCTGCCCTGAGCGGAGTCGAAGGGGCCAGGGTCACGGCGCGTTGCAACCCGGCTCTCGGCGACGCTGAGCGCACGGCGCACCAACACCCTCGCAACGTGGCGCCGATAGCTCGATGAAGCGTGGATGTCGGACGGCGGATCCACCGCTTGCGTGGCAATATCAGCCGCCCGGCGAAACGGTTCGGCGCCAGGCCACTCACCCAAGAGCGCCGCTTCCGCCGCCTCCACGCGCAACGGCGCCGGACCAACTCCGCCGAGAGCGACGCGGACAAAGGCAATGCGACGATCGCCACCCAAGCCCAGAACCACGGCCACGGCGACGATGGCAAAATCGCCGTGCCGGCGCGTAATCTCGCTGCAGCACCAGCCGCAAGCCGCAGGCGGCAGCCGAAAATCAATCCCAACTAACAGTTCGTCCGGCGCAATGTCAGTAAGCAGATATCCTTGATAGAAATCCTTCGCCGCAACCGATCGGTTCGCCTGTGCGCTGCGCAGATGGAAGTTGGCATCCAAAGCGGTGGCGATCAGCGGCAGCTCCGCTGAAGGATCGGCGTGGACCATACTGCCGCCGACGGTGCCACGGTTGCGGATCGCCGGATGGGCGACTTGCTCGATCGCTTCGCGAAGAATCGGCAAACGTTCAGCGATCGATGGCGAGCCCTCTACATCCCGTTGCCGTACCATGGCGCCCAGCGAGAGGGTTTGATCGTCGATCTCGATCTTGTCCAAGCCTTCGACCCCGTTCAGATCGATCAGGTAATGCGGCTGGGCCAGACGGAAATTCATCAACGGCACGAGGCTCTGGCCGCCAGCGAGAACCTTAGCCTCATCGCGGTAAGATTGGAGGAGCCCTAACGCCTCATCGACGCTTCTCGGCCGGAGTAAATTGAATGGCGCCGGTTTCATAATCAGCCCTAGGCACGTTACAGATGCCACGGGAGGCGACGGGCAAACCCATTTTTCTAACCTATTCGGTTGCCTCCTACCGGTTGCCTGACGCCCTTTTAGTTCAACTCCCCCTTGAGGAATTCGACGGCGATCCGGTTGAACTCTTCGGGATGTTCGGTCTGCGCGTGCAACCCGCAACCGGACATTGCGTAGAGCTTGGCGCCCGGCGTCATGTTAAACGCGATGAGAGCCTGCTCGATCGGCAAAACTTTATTCTCTTT
>VBLN01000110.1 GCA_005878685.1 Deltaproteobacteria bacterium
CCCTTCCCATTCAGTAATCGCGGTCTACAAGTTTACGGCGTAATTTATCGTCCTGTCCTCACGTTACAACTCATAAACAAACACACATCGAGCAAGCGAATCGAAGCCGTAATTGATACTGGCTGTGATGCTTGCTTATTTGAAGCACCTATCGGAGAGAGTATAGGTTTAAAAATTAAGAAGGGAACTGAAGGCCCACTAAGCGGTGTAATATCCAATGTTCCACCAGCCAAGGTCTACTATCATAAGATTAAACTTCTCATTGGAACGGACCTCATAGAAATCACGGTTGGATTTTCGTGGGATATTAGCCAAAACCTGCTCGGGCAAATTGGATTCTTGGATCATTTTATTGTTACCTTTGACCCAGTTCCAAATCCGCCCTCTTTTTCAATTCAACGGGTGCAGTTAAATTAGCCCTTCCTCCCCAAATTAGGACACCGCCCAAAATCTGGTAGTGACGCATTTAATGAGTCACTACCCAAAATCTCCTGCTCACGCTATCTCCCGTCGCCCGCGCTTGAGCTCGGCTTCCGACGCGCGCAAGTAAACCGGAGTCAAGGGACCGAGCGAATCGGGCTGCGCAAGGCGCAAGCGCTCTTCTCCCAGCCGGGCTACTGCCGAGGCCGTCGACGGATAGGTGTCACCTGGAGTGAAAAGACACTTTTCTCCTAGGGCGGTCTTGATAAGATCGCCGTAGACCTTAGTGCCGTCGCCGATGAACAGACACCGCTCGTGGCCATTATGGGATCGCATGCTCCGGACAATCTCCTCGGGGGAAGCTACCACGTCTTCCGTGAGGCGCTCTAGCCTTTCCCCCTTCTTGCTGAACAACGCCGCGTAAACCTCTTTTTTCCGGGCGTCCAAGAAGGGACAAATCAAGCCGTCCCAATCGACCACTCGAGCAGCGATGGCCAGCAGCGTCGGCACTCCGACAATAACGACATTCCATCCATAGGCCAAACCCTTCACGGTGCTCAAACCGATGCGCAGTCCGGTGAAGGATCCCGGCCCGATCGATACAGCGATAGCGGAGACATCCGACAAAGAGAGCGCAGCCTGCTTGAGAATGCGGTCAATCAGCGGCAAAAGGATCTCGGCATGGTTGGCGTGATTCGTGCTCGAAGATTCCAGGGCGGCTTCCCGAGTCTCCTCCAAAACCAGCTTGCCGTCCTCCACCAGGGCCACGCTGGCAACGGCTGTGGACGTATCGATGCCGAGAATTCTCATAGAAAGCAATCAGCGCTCAGCAGTCAGCTATCAGCACGCCCCCTCCCTGCTGCTCTTACTGAAGGCTGATGGCTGAAAGCTGAAGGCTATCCCTCAAAGAATCTCGAGAGATCGTTGTAGAAGGCATAAACCATAAGAAGGATCAGAACAAAGATTCCGACCTGCTGCGCCCGCTCTCTGTGCCTGAGCTCGACCGGCCGGCCTAAGAGCCATTCGAGCAGAAAAAAGAACAGATGGCCGCCATCCAAAACCGGAATCGGTAAAAGGTTCAATACGCCGAGGTTAACGCTCAGTATGGCGACGAAGAAGAGAAAATTTCCCAACCCCTCCTGCGCTTGTTGGCCGGCCATCTGCGCGATCATCAGCGGGCCGCTAAGATTTTTTGGCGAGACATCTCCCTTCACCATCTTGACGAGAGCGAGCAGCGTCAAGACCGAATATTCTCCGGTCTTGTAAAAACCCTTCCCTACAGCCAGCAAAGGGTCGCTCTTTTCCATCGAGACCTCGCTGGCAACTCCGATCATCCAATTTTCAGTCCTCTCCCCGAAGACGTTTTTCCCTTCTCTCATTTTTGGTTGAACGGAGAGGTCGAGCTCTTGACGATCCCTCTGCAGCTTAATGTTTAACACCTTGCCCTGACTCTGCCTTATCCTATTTGAAAGCTCTTCCCATTTCTTTATGGCTTCGCCATTCACGGCCATGATCTGATCGCCTTTTTGTACTCCGGCCTTGGCCGCGGGAGAATCCGGCTCAACGCCGCCTACCCGCGTCGTTAGGATCGGCACCCCGTAGAACATGAAGATGCCGGCAAAAAATGCTACCGCCAAAAGCAGGTTGAACAGCGGACCCGCCGCCACGATGGCGACGCGCTTGCCAATTCCCTGATGAGAAAAAGATCTTACGAGGTCCTCTTGCCGGACCTCTTCCTCGGGGTCCTCCCCGACCATTTTTACATAGCCGCCGAGAGGAAAGGCGCTCAAGGCATACTCGGTCTCACCGATTTTCCTTCGCAAAAGCTTGGGGCCGAAACCAACAGAAAAGGTAAGAACCCCCACGCCTGTCCTTTTCGCCAAAAGGAAATGGCCAAACTCATGAATGACGATCAAAACCCCCACGCCAACGAGGGCTGAAGCAATCGCATAGATGACGGTTAACATCTGATTTCTCCTTTTAGACTTCTCCGATAAGTGCCCGAGCTTTCTCCCTCGCCCACCTATCCGCCTCCAAGATCTGTTGTATTTCCGTTGGGCGGATGCTCATGTGAGCGTCCATGGTTTTCCGAATCATCCGATGAATCTCACGGAACCCTATGCGCCCCTCCAGAAAGGCGGCGACCGCCACCTCGTTGGCGGCGTTGAGCACCGCCGGCATGGTCCCTCCCGTTGCCAAACCCCGATGGGCCAAACCCAGAGCCGGATATCTCCTTTTCTCGACCGGAAGAAAAGTCAGCTTTTCGACCTGAGTCAACTCGAGTGGCCGCCATCCGGCCTTAAGCCGGTAGGGAAAGGAAAGGGCGTAGGCGATCGGTATCCGCATGTCCGGGATCCCCAGTTGAGCGATGATCGACCCATCCTGGTATCGGACCATCGAGTGAACAATGCTTTGCGGATGAATAACCACCTCCACCTGATCCGCCATCATATCAAATAACCATCTGGCCTCAACCACCTCCAGCCCCTTGTTCATCATGGTGGCTGAATCGACTGTAATCTTCGGACCCATCTTCCAGTTGGGATGCCTCAGGGCCTGCCTGACGGTTACACGGTCCAGTCGCTTGAGCGAAGTGCGGAGAAACGGGCCTCCGGAGGCGGTGAGAATGATACGGTCGACGTCATCCCGCCGGTTTCCTTGAAGACACTGGAAAACCGCGCTGTGCTCGCTGTCTACGGGAAGAAGCCGGACACCCCTTTTTTTTGCCTCTTGAACGAAGATCTCCCCCGCCATCACCAACACCTCTTTATTGGCGAGCGCGACCTCTTTCCCCGCCCGAACCGCCTCGAAAGTCGGTACCAGACCTGCGCCGCCTACGATAGCCGCCAACACCACATCCACTCCACTGGCCGTTGCTACAGCAGTAGCCCCTCTGTCACCCCATAGGATTTCAATCCTTCGATTGCCCAGAAGCCTGCGCAGGAGAGAGACTTCCCCCTCCTCTCGGATGCTGACCCAGTCCGGAGAAAACTCCCGGGCTTGCGCGGCGAGGAGCTTCAGGTTCCGACCCGCCACAAGGCCGCGCACTCTAAATCTGTCGGGAAAACGACGCACTAAATCCAGGGTACTTATCCCTATGGAGCCGGTCGAGCCGAGAATAGCGATGGATTTCATTAATGGAAGAGCCTTACATAATAAGTGGTGAACACAACGGGGAATATAAGACTATCGATCCGATCGAGCAAGCCGCCGTGGCCGGGCAGAAGAGCACCGGAATCCTTGACGAAAAAGAGCCGCTTGAGCCATGACTCAAACAGGTCGCCTCCCTGCCCAAGCAGGCTCAAGACTAAAGAGAGCCAGAACATTTCCATTCCTGTGACCTGCGGCAGTAAAAGTCTCCCTCCGACCACGCCAACGCAAAAGCTCGCCGCGAGGTACGCTACCCCCCCCTCAACGGTCTTGCCGGGGCTGATCTTGGGAGAGAGTTTTCTTTTACCGATCGAGGAGCCGACGACATAGGCTGCGGTGTCCCCGGTCATAATCACCAGCAGAAGCCAGAAAATCCATTGCTTGCCGGAGGAAAATTCATAGAGGATAACGAAATGCGGGACCAAATAGCCGACATAGAGCACCCCCAGGAAGATCCAACCCAGGCCCGCATATTCCTCACGCCACTTCCGAGGGGAAAAACAAAAAGCGGCAAAGGTGATAGCGATGAGAGCAGCCAGCTTCTCGCCAGCCGCGCGGGAATCACGAACAATCACCCCCAGAGCGACTAACCCACCAAGGAGGAGAGTAAAGATCCGATCCTTCTTTCGTTCGGGAAAGGCAATCGAGCAGTACTCGTGGAGGGAAACGAGGGTGACGAGGAATACCAACAAGGAAAAATTCCATGGAGGACTCCAGCCGATAATCAGAACCAAAACGGGAATTCCGATCAGCGCGGTGATTACCCTAGGGATGATCTTGGTGTTCACCGGTCTCTGTGCTGGCAGCGGCGGGCGCCAACTGCTCGTCAGTGAGGCCGAACCGCCTGCGGCGCCGCTGAAATTCCAACAGGGCTTGAAGGTACTCCGCTTCCCGAAAATCCGGCCATAGGGTGGGCGTGATGTAAAGCTCTGTATAGGCGATCTGCCAAAGAAAAAAATTGCTGATACGCATCTCGCCGCTGGTTCGAATGAGGAGGTCCGGGTCGGGAATAGATTGGGTTTCCACGTGCGCCGAAACCGTCTCTTCATCGATCTCGTCCACGGCGTAACTCCCCTCTTTGACCTTATGAGCGATTTTTCTGACCATCCTCACGATATCGTCCCGGCCGCTGTAGCTCAGCGCCAGCAGCACCGTCATTCCTTTCTTTTCACTAGTCGCCTTTACTGTCTTACCCAGAGTTCGCAGCACGGAAGCCGGCAGCCTGGTCCGATCCCCGATGGACAAAAGACGGATCCCATGGCGCATCATTCTCGGTTGTTCTACTACCAAGTAATGTTCCAGCAGGCCCATCAACGCATGCACTTCGTCTTTGGGGCGCAGCCAGTTTTCGATCGAAAAGGCGTAGAGAGAAAGGTAGGAGATTCCCAACTTGCGACTCATCTCTACGACCGCCCGGACCGACGCTTTGCCTCGACGGTGGCCTTCGGTGCGGCTCCTACCCCTAAGCTTGGCCCAGCGCCCGTTGCCATCCATGATGATGGCCACATGCTTGGGCAACCGACTCTTGTCAAGGCCCCTTAGGTTCATTCTAGGCGGAGGGGACTGGGCGGGAAGGGCGAAGGCCTCAGACCTCCATAATCTCGTCCTCTTTGGCCTTCAACACCTTGTCTATCCGGACGATGAACTCATCGGTGATCTTTTGGACTCGCTCCTGGCTCTGTTTAAGATCGTCTGCGGTAATCTCCTTTTTCTTTTCCAGCTCCTTTAGCTTCTCGATAGCCAGCCGGCGATGGTTGCGCACCGAGACGCGGAACTCCTCGGCGCCTCTCTTCACGTGCTTGACCAGTTCCTTACGCCTCTCCTCCGTCAGCTCCGGGATTGGGATCCGGATCACCTTCCCGTCATTACTCGGGTTCAGACCGAGGTCCGCTTTCAGAATCGCCTTCTCCATATTGCCGATGGCCCCGCGATCGTAAGGCTGAATGACCAAGAGACGCGGCTCCGGAGCCGACAGATTGGCTAACTGATTGAGCGGCGTCGCCGTCCCGTAGTAATCGACCATGATTCCTTCGAGCAGCGCCGTGGAAGCCCTCCCGGTGCGAAGCTTCGAAAGGTCTTTGCGAAAGGCCGTGACTGACTTTTCCATCTCTTTCTGCAGCTCTGTAAAAAAGGCTTCGTTCATCTTCTCCCCGCGCTGACGACCGTGCCGATCTCTTCCCCGCTGACCACGCGCTTGATGTTCCCCTTCTCCATAATATTGAAAACGACGATGGGCAGATGATTGTCCATGCAAAGAGAGATCGCCGTCGAGTCCATCACCTTGAGCTCTTTATTGAGCACTTCGATGTAGGTGAGCTTCCCGTACTTTTTGGCGCCCTGATGCGTCATAGGATCGGCGTCATAGACCCCTTCGACCTTTGTGGCCTTCAAGATCACCTCGGCGCCGATTTCCATCG
>VBLN01000111.1 GCA_005878685.1 Deltaproteobacteria bacterium
TGCAGGCGATTAAAAACGTGGCGGGGAGCTGATCGCCCCGGGGAAAAGATATGCTTCACCACGAAGAGCACGAAGGTCACGAAGGATTTGGAGATCTGTTATCTTGTCAACTTCGTGTTCTTCGTGTCCTTCGTGGTAAAAGTTGCGACAGGATACTAGTTCAATGGAAATGACAGAGATCGGCAAGTCAGTTCGCCGGCTGGACTACGAAACCAAAGTGACTGGCCGGGCGCAGTACTTGGCGGACATGAGCGTGCCGGGGATGTGTCATGGCAAGATCCTTCGGAGCCCGTACCCGCATGCGCGCCTCAAGCACATCGATGCCTCCAAGGCACTCAAAGTTCCTGGCGTCATGGCCGTGCTGACGCGCGACGATATTCTGCATGACGAAGGCATCGAGCCTTTCTACGGTCCGGTGTTCAAGGATCAAACCATCGTTGCGGTCGAAAAAGTGCGGCACGTCGGTGACCCTGTCGCGGCGGTGGTGGCCCTGACCATCGATGCCGCTGAAGAAGCCATTCGTTTGATCGATGTCGAATACGAAGAGTTGCCGGCGGTTTTAGATGTTCACCAGGCGTTGAAGCCCGGTGCAATCCTGGTTCACGAATCGATCAAATTGCCGAGCTCCGGTTTCGCTGATCTTGCCGAGCTCAAACCGGTGGAAGGCACCAACGTCTGCACGCACTTCAGGCTCAACCGCGGCGATATCGACAAAGGTTTCGCCGAAGCGGATCATATTTTCGAAGACACTTTTACGCTGCCGGCGACGCAGCATAGCTTTCTCGAAACTCACGCGTGCATCGCGTCCGTCGAGCCGGGCGGGCGCATTACGGTCTGGGCGACGACTCAGAATCCGTTCGTCGTGCGCACTCAGCTCGCGAACATCTTCAAAGTTCCTGTATCCAAAGTGCGCGTCATCGTGCCTTACTTGGGCGGTGGATATGGCGGCAAGGTCTATCCGAAAGTCGAACCGATCACCGTGGCATTGGCGCAGAAAGCGGGACGACCGGTGCGCGTGGTACTATCGCGCGAAGAAGTCTTCTACACCATCACCAAGCATGCCGCGGTCATCCGCATGAAGACCGGCGTGAAGAATGACGGCACGCTGATCGCGCGCGAGTGCGAGATTCATCTCGACACGGGAGCCTACGCTGAGATCGGACCGCGTGTGGCCAAAAAATCAGGTTATACTGCAGCCGGTCCCTATCGCATTCCAAATCTAAAGATCGATTCGTACTCCGTCTACACGAACAAACCGCCGGCCGGGGCCTTTCGTGGCTTCGGCGTGTCGCAATCAGCGTGGGCCGTCGAGTCCCAGATGGATATCATCGCCGCGGCGCTGAAAATGGACCCGCTCGAGCTGCGCAAGCAGAACGGCTACGACGAAGGCGATAAGTTCGTCACTGAAGAGACGCTGCGCGCCGTCGGGCTTAAGGAATGCTTGGACGAAGTTGCGAAGTCGATTGGGTGGGAGACGAAAGTTCAAGGGTTGAAAGGTTCAAGGGTTGAAGGGTCAGGAGAGACAAACGTTAAGCGCGGTAAAGGGCTTGCTTGCATGATCAAGGCGACGATTACGCCATCGATCTCCTGCGCGGTGGTGAAGCTCAATGAAGACGCGAGCCTTTCCATATATACCGGCACGGTTGAGATGGGGCAGGGGTCGGAGACGGTATTGGCGCAAATTGCCGGCAAGGAGCTCGGACTTCCGCTCCAAACGATCCAAGTTCTCGGCGTCGACACCGACGTCGTGCCGTACGATCTCACGACTTCATCGAGCCGTTCGACTTTTCACATGGGCAAAGCGGTGCAACTCGCGGCGCAGGATGTCTTGCGCCAGCTCAAGCAGATTGTCATGAAGGAATATGGTGTGCCGGAAGACAAAGTGACTTTCGCCGACGGCAAGATACGTCTGCCCGAAACGCAGCTCGACTATGCGGAGGTGATGTTCAAGCGCTTCGGGATGCAAGGCGGGACGCTGGTCGGTGAGGGCCAAGTAAAGACTTCAGTCAAAGACGAATACGGCGAAAAGAGCACGTCGGCGTTCTGGTTTGTCGCCGCGGGGGCTGCCGAAGTCGAGGTGGACTCGGAAACCGGCCAGATCAAGCTCTGCAAATATGCGACTGCGGTGGACGTAGGAAAGGCGCTCAATCCTCTGGGCTGTCGCCAGCAACTCTCCGGCGCGGCGATCACGGGAATCGGCCAGGCGATGTTTGAGGAAATCGCTTACGACAATGGTCAACTCATCAATCCGAATCTGGTCGATTACGTTTTGCCTTCCTTAGGGGATATGCCGAGCGTCATCGATCCGGTCTGCATCGAAATCCCGCATAGGAATGGCCCGTTTGGCGCGAAGGGAATCGGCGAAAGCGCGCTGATTCCGGTCGCGCCGGCAATCGCGAACGCGATCTTTGACGCCGTCGGAGTGCGCATCAAAGATCTTCCGATCAAGGCCGAGAAAATATTTCTTGCTCTGGAAGAAGCCAAGGCGAGACCGCTAATCTAAGAAAGAAGCAGCCACAATTTTCCGGCATGAAGCTTTGGCCATTTGGATTCTTGTTCGCAATTCTTATTCTTTTTCTTTCTTCCTGCCGGACGGAGATTCTGCGCCAGCAGGAAGAGCAGATCCGCCAGCAGGAAGAGGAAATTTCCCGCCAGCGCAGAGAGATCGAAGAGCTAAAGATCGCTCAACAAAGAGAAGAGCAGAAGCGGCAGGACTGCAATCGCGCCTTTAGCTATTACGAGAAAGCTCAGGGAGCTAAAAATCCCCAAGAGGCCGCGTTGTTGTATCGCCAAGGGCTGAAATTCTGTCCCGACGATGATGTGGCCCACTACGAACTGGGGAAAATTTTCCACACCAGCGGGCAGCTCAAGGAAGCGGAGGCAGAATTTGAAGCGGCCTTGAAAATCAATCCGAATTTCACGGACGCCAAGCGCCAGCTTGAGACGATAAGGAAGAGGTAAGCGGGCTAAAGAACCTAAGGGTGAGAAAGATGAGAAGAGCCATTTTTTTGCTGCTGACACTGTCACTATGCGGATTTGAGGCCTTTGCCATCGACGAGAGGAAACTCGTCGACATGACCTATCCGTTTGCGGAGGATACTTTGCATTGGCCGACAGCCATGCCTTTTAAGTTGGAGAAGGTCAATGAGGGGATGACTCCCGATGGCTACTGGTACGCCTCTTATAACTATAGCGGCTCGGAGCATGTCGGGACGCACTTGGATGCCCCTTTTCACTTTGGCCAAGGGAAGTGGACGACGGATCAGGTCCCACTGACAAAGACCATCGGACCGGGCGTAATCATCGACGTAAGGCGGAAAACAGAAGCGGATCCCGACTATCGCCTACAGGTTGCGGATATCCTGGCTTGGGAAAAGAAGCAGGGAAAGATTCCGCGCGGCGCGATTGCGCTCATGTACAGTGGCTGGGGAAAGTTTTGGGGTGATCGCAAGAAGTACTTTGGCACAGACCAGCCTGGTGACACCAGCAACCTTCACTTTCCAGGCTTCTCCAAACAGGCAGCCGAGTTTCTCGTCAAGGAGCGCAAGATCAACGCGGCAGGGGTCGATACCCCAAGTATCGACCATGGCCCCTCGCGTGATTTTATCGCGCACCAGATCTTCTGCGGAGCTAACACGCCGATCTTTGAGAACGTCGCGAGCCTGGATCGCTTACCGGCGAAAGGGGCGACTCTCTTTGCTATTCCGATGAAGATCAAGGGCGGCAGCGGTGGGCCTTTAAGGGTCTTTGCCTTGCTGCCCTAGTCCACCCGAAGAGAGGCATCACTCACCCCTACGGGGTTGATCGGATCTGGGATAATCCCTCTAGCGATCAGAATAGGTAGGGCAGCTTCGCGGAGGCGAGGGAGTTGCTGGGCGAATAGTAAGCCAGCCACTGCACAGAAAAAACCGCCTGCGGCTACAACGAGCGGCGCCCCCACCCGGTCAGCCAGCGATCCGGCGATAAGGCTGCCAAAGGGCGCCATACCGACGAGCATCATCGAGAAGATACTCATGACCCGCCCGCGCATCTCATCAGCGGCTAACACTTGCAGGAGCGTGTTACAAGAAGCGATCAGCACCATCCACGAAAATCCTACTTCGAGCAGAATCACCATAGACAGCCAGAAAGAACGCGAGGCGGTAAACAGGATCAAGCCCAAGCCAAATCCGAGAGTCGTGGCCACAATGATCTTTCCGAGCCCGCGCACCTGCCCGCGCTGGGCGAGGAAGAGCGCGCCTGTCAGCGCTCCAAGGCCTACTGAGCCCATCATCAGGCCTAGAGCATCCGCGCCGCACTGGTGTATCCCGCCTGCAAAGATTGGCATCAGCGTCATGTAGGGCATGCCCAAGAATCCAACCAATCCCAACAGCAGCAAGAGATCGCGTATGGGTGTCGTGGTCGCAATATAGCGCGTGCCTTCGGCCAGGGCATGAGCTATCGAAGGATGGCTTGCCGATTCACGCCCGCGTCGGGTGAGTCTCATAGCCAGCAGCGCCCAGATGACGGCCAGATAGCTCAGCGCGTTGATCAGAAAGCAAAACCCTTCTCCCAAAGTCGCCACGAGAAGGCCCGCAAGCGCAGGCCCAACAATTCTCGCCGCATTAATCATGGAAGAATTTAAGGCGATCGCGTTTGGTAGGTCTTCGGCATCGACCAATTGATTGACCAGAGATTGTCGGGCAGGCATGTCGAAGGCGTTGACGATACCGAGGACGGCTCCTAACAGGATAATATGGGTTACCGTGACCCAACCTGTTAGCGTCAGAGAAGCCATCACGAGGGCCTGAAGGAGAGCTGCGGATTGAGTCAGCAATACGATCTGGCGGCAGGAAAAGCGGTCGCTGATAACCCCGCCGATAGGGCCGAGCGCAAAGACCGGAATCTGAGAGGCAAACCCCACCGCGCCGAGCAGCGTCGCAGAGCCTGTCAGGCGATAGACCAGCCAGCTCTGGGCGACCTGCTGCATCCATGTCCCACAGAGAGAGACGAGCTGGCCTGTGAGATAGAGTTTGTAATTGCGATGGCGCAGTGAGCGCCATAGGGAATAGACAAAAGATGGCTTATCCGGCATCGGGCAAGAAGCACGCAGGCTAAGGCCGCCGTCCTAGTCTGCCGTTCGCGCGAAAGTGGTGATAGCGCTGCGCCACTCGACCCCAGAGCGCCTCTCCCCATGATCCCGCCTTTTCCTTCACGCGCGCCAACGCCTGGCCGCGGCCCAAATCATCGAATAAGGAATAGGCAACAGGAGTGATGAGGAGCGTGATGAGAAGGGATAGGGCCTGACCGCCGATGATGACTTTCGCCATCGAGGCGCGCGATGCGGCTCCAGGTCCTCGTCCAAGCGCAATCGGAAGCATGCCGAAGACGAGCATGAGTGTGGTCATCAGAATCGGGCGCAGCCGGGCGTGGTTGGCCTCGATGATCGCCTGATCGCGCTCCATCCCTTGGGTTCGCAGAGTATTTGTGTAGTCGATCTGTAAGATCCCGTTCTTTTTCACGATGCCGAAGAGCATGAAAAGGCCGAACATCGCATAAATGTCGAGGGGCTGTCTCAGCATGATGAGGGAGAAAAGGGCAAAGGGCAGAGTGAGCGGCAGTGCCAGCATGATAGTGATGGGGTGGAGAAAACTCTCGAACTGGGCAGCGAGGACCATGTACATGAAAATGAAGCTCAGCAAAAAAGCGATGACGAAATTGGTCGCCGTCTCGGACAGAATTTTAGCCCTGCCGGTAAAATCAGCAGTGTAAGTGGGCGGTAACTGGAGCTCTTGGACAAAGCCTTGGATGGTTTCCACCGCTTGTCCCAGCGGCAGGGAGGGCAAGAGATTGGCGACGATCGTGACTTTGCGCTGGCGGTTGTAGCGGTCAATCTGCGACGGACCCAAGTCTTCGCGCAAGTTTACGAGATTGGCGATCTTCACGAGCTGACCATTGTTTCCCGGGACGGTAAGATTCATGACGGCTTGAGGGTCGTTCCTCTTCTGCTTGACGGCTCTCAGCCAGACATCATATTCCTCGTCCTCTTCTAGGGTTGAGGCGATATCCTGGATTTGGATGCCAAACTCTGAGGCCTTCTTGCGGTCGACCATCGTCCGTAGTTCCGGCTGGCGCACCGAGAGCGTGGTGTCAATATCCACAACATCTGGCACTTCGCGCATGCGGGCCATGATCTTGTCGGAGTATTGCTGAAGCTGTTCAAGGCTGGGGCCGCGCAGGTTGAACTCGAGATCGGTCTGCCTGATCCCGCCGCCGGTGAAGGAGCTTACCCCTTGCACGCTGACCCGCAGATCGGGATAGTCCTGAAAGAGTTGGCGCGCATCCGCCATGACGTCGAACTGGCTGTAATCTCTCCGAGAGAGATCCACGAGTCGAGCATAGATATTGGCGCTGGTCACGTCTCCCTGCCCGGGCTTCACGTTGCCCGTGGTATCGCCGATGGTCGTAAGAGTGTTCGTCACGCCGCGTAGCCTTCTGATTTTCTCCTCCAGCTCGCGGAGCAGATTGTCGGTTTCCGCCAGGGTGTAACCGCCCGGAGTCTGAATGATGATTTCAAACTCGCTCTGGTCGTCGTTCGGGACGAAGTTTTTGCCGATGGCATAAAAGAGCGGGATTGTCGCGAGCACGGTTATCAGTCCAGCGATCACAACGGTCGAACGGTGACTCAGGGACCAGGAGAGGATCCAGCCGTAGGACTTGTCGATCCAGGAATAGAAACGGCTTTCCTTGGAGGATTTATCAGCGTGCTTGACCCGGAGGAAGCGCGAGCTGAGCATGGGCGTCAAAGTGAACGAGATGAGAAGAGATACCGCGACAGCAAAGGCCACCGTCACCCCGAAACTCTGGAAAAATCGGCCTACCCGGCCCGCCATGAAGGCGAGCGGCACGAAGATCACCAGCAAGGAAAGGGTTGTTGCCATCACCGCCAGCGCGATCTCCCGAGTCGCCTTCGAGGCCGCGCTTCGGGCGGGCTCGTGCTTTTCCTCGATGTGACGGAAGATATTTTCCAATACGACGACGGCATCGTCGATGACGATCCCGACGGCGAGGATCAGGCCCAACATCGTGATGTTGTTGAGCGTAAAACCGATGGCGCGCATCAGCGTAAAAGTAGAGATGATGGATGCCGGAATGGCGACGGAGGCGATCAAGGTACTGCGCCAGTCGTGCATGAAGAGGAAAACCGTCAGCGCCACGAGAATCGCTCCGAGGATCAAATGAAACTTGACCTCTTCGAAAGAAGCCCTGATAAACCGGGACTGGTCAACGATCACTTCGGTTCGAATATCCGGCGGCAATACCGAACGAAATTGCCCAAGGCGGGCTCTCACCCGGTCTACAATATCGACCGTGTTCGTTCCCGACTGCTTCTTAACGATCAGTTGAACGGCATTTTCGCCGTCGAGACGGGCCAGGCTGCGCGGTTCCACCACGCCGTTTTCCGCGTAACCCACGTCCCGGATCATGATAGGGCGACCCTGAAAGTTTCCCACGATGAGATTGTTAAAGTCCTCGGCGTGTTCGATGCGTCCCATCGTCCGCAGCACCAGCTCGCGGCGCACTTCATCGATTCTGCCGCCGGGGATCTCGATATTCTGGGCCTGAACGGCCCGCTTGACCTGAGCGACGGAAAGGTTGTAGGCCGCGAGCTTGTCCGGATCGATGTTAAGGTTAATGGTCCGCTCTTGCTGTTCGACCATGATGACCTGTCCCACCCCGCGTAAAGTCTCAATATCTTCCTTGACCTGTTTTCTGGCGATCTCGCTGACCTCGCAGCATCGACTTGGAATTTCTGGATGATGGGGGGATCTGTGCCGACGGGTAGTTGGGATAGAACAGTAGAGACTTTGTCGCGTACTTCTTGAGCCGCCACGTTGCCGTTTTTCTCGAGCACGAACTGAATCGTGATCGTGGAGATGCCTTCTTTGATCACGGCCCGCAGTTCATCAATGCCATCGATCGTGTTGATCGCCTCTTCGATCGGCTTGGTAACGGCAGTCTCCATCTCCTCAACGCTCGCGCCGTTGAGCGTCGTGGTCACGGTGACGGTCGGCAGATCTATGTTCGGAAAGAGGTCGACACCCAACCCCGCATAGGAAAACAAGCCCAGCACCACCAGCGCCGCGATAAGCATCGTGGCGAAGACCGGGCGCCTGATGCAGATATCAGCGAGACTCATTGGATCCTTCTTGCTTTTCCTTAGGCATGACCGGTCCGCTCACCTTTACTGCCGCTCCGTCCGTTATCCGAGTCAGGCTGGAAATGGCAACGAGTTCCCCGGGCCTCAGCCCGGCGGTGATTTCCACCTCGTTGTTTCCCACTCTCACTCCTGTCTGCACCACGCGCTCGCGGGCCACATCGTTTTGAACCACGAAGACCTTGGTAACGCCGGCAAAGGTGACCAGGGCCTGCTGCGGCACGGTCAAAGCGTTGGGATCTACATGGGTCAAGACCGTGGCATGCGCAAAGAAACCCGGTTTGAGGCGATGTTCCGGATTTGCCAGCAGCCCCTCGATCATGAAGGAGCGGAGCTTACCCTTGAAGGCCTTGTCCGGGAAAGAATCGACTCTGGCTTCGACCCCCTGTTCGGTCTGTACCTGCGGAGCGAAACGCTCCGGGATCATTCCCCTCAATTTTAAGGGATCGTCCTGAACGAGGGTGAAAAGCTGGGTTCCCGCTTTCACATACTCCCCCGCGGAGACAAATCGACGGCTGATCGAACTTGTCAGAGGCGCCGCAATCACCGTGTCATTCAATTTTTTGCGCGCAGTCCCTAGTTGACCTTCCTTTGCATAGGCATCGGCCGCCAGGGCCTTGGCCTGCTCTATGGCGTTCTTATAGGTTGCCGATGCGGTTTTATAGCGGGTTTCGGCGGTGTCATACTCCTGCGCTGAAATGACTTGGTCGTCGAAAAGGGCTTTCATCCGCTTCAAATTAGCCTGGGCGTCATCGAGCTCCGCCTTGGCCTTTACGACCAGAGAAGTTTTGGTGACATCGAAGCCCGGCGGTGGAACCTTTTCGAGACCCAGAGTGGCTAAGGCTTGTTTCAGCGAAGCGGAATTCCGTCTCCCGGATCTTAGCCAAAAGCTGGCCTTGTTTGACCCGGTCTCCGAAGTCGGCCGCGATGGATGCGACCTGCCCGTCCACTTCGCTGGACACAGTCACCTGATCGTTGGCTTCGAGGGTCCCTACGAACTCGACCGAGCGTTGAACCTTCTGATTCCGCACTGGGACCACCGTCACTGCGAGCGCGGTGTCTCTGGCATCCTTCGTTTGCACTTTGGCCGCGGAACTCTTGCGTTCGCAGCCGGCCGACAGGATCAAGAACAGAAGCAGAGCCCACACTCTTACATTCTGGGTTTTCACCTTCAGAACCTCGCCCACCATGGATCCGATTCCTTTTTGGGACCCTCGACCGTGATGTTGTAGGAATCCAGTAAACTGCCCTCAGCTAAGCGGAGGCCGGAAAGAGAATTGTTATAATCCGTGATGGCTCGGAGTTCGGCTCCCTGCGCATCGAGAAACCGTGATTGGAAATCGATCACATCCTTTTGTGTGACGAGTCCTACCTGAAAGCGTTTTTCCTGTGCCCTTAAGTTTTCCTCCGCCAGTTCGCGTGCGAGCCGGGTAGTCTGAACTCTCTTGAAGTTGGTCGCCACGTTACCCACCGCATTTTCTACTTCCAGGGTGACTTGCGAGATCAGATCGCGCTGGCGGGCCTTGGCTTGGTCCAGCTCGATTCGAGCCTGAGCATACTTGCTCCTCGCCTGGCCGTTGCCCAGAGGAATCTGCAGCACGACGCCTACGCCGTAGTTGTAGAAATCCCCGCTGCCTAACCGATCAATGGCTGCGTCGTAGCTGCCGGGGAAGGGATTGGCTGCGCCCGGCTTAAGCTCTCCGGCCAGTCCGGTCAAGCCAGCGCCGGCCTTTAAGTCTAGGCGAGGGAGGAGCTGGTTCTCCGCGTAGCGGGCTTGTAAGGCTTGGTTCTGGACATTGAGGTTGACCGAAAGGATCTCTGGCCTATGGGTCAAAGCGCTCTCGATACTCGCGGCTCGATGGAGCTGGAAGGGCTCGACCGAAGGGGTTTCCGCCGGCTCGATTTTGCGCGGCAGAAAAGTGCCTTTAGGATTCAGGTTAAGCGTGAGCCTAAGGTTGGTACGAGCGATCTCGAGGCCATTTTCGGCGGTGATGACCAGCTCTTCCCTGCGGGCCCTTTCGGCTTGGGCCTCGGTGACCGCCACCGGCGGCTGCACGCCAGCGCGCACTCTGGATTCCGCGCCTTTGAGCAAAGCGTCCGCCAGTTCGACGCCCTTCTGTTGGACTTTGAGATTTGCTTTGGCAAAAACCACACCCCAATAGCCCTCGGTGATCCGCTGAATCAGTTGAGCAAGGCGAGCCTGGTAGTCAAAGAGACTGGCGGTCTCACGATTCTCGGCGATGCGGACGAAGATAGTCGTGAGACCCCAACCAAAATCGCGCAACAGAGGTTGGCTGAGGGAAAAACCGAGGTGAGGCCGGTACTGTGGCTTCAGGACTTGGGTGGGAAAGTTGCTTATCAATCTATTGTTGAGAAAGGAGATCTCCAGTTGCGCGCCGGTCCGTAAGAGCTTATTCAGGGAGAGATTGTAGTCGTGGTTGCGCGTGATTTGGAGCGGCGTGCTGAAATTGCTGCTGCTGCTTCCTCGGGGATCAATGGCATAGTCCTTGTTAAATTGCAGATTCAACGTCGGATCAAAGACCGATTTCTCGGTCATAGTCTGCTCCGCCGCGCGAAAGGGCTCCAGTCGATCCACCTCGATTCCTGGGTTGTTCTTTAGACCAATCAGGACTGCCTCTCCAAGCGTCATGTTGGCCGTTTCCTCGTCCGCCGTGCGGAGAAAGTCGAGCGTGTAGGCGGTCGGCGGAGGCGGGTAAGTGGACCATTGATCCAAAAAAAGCCGCGACGGCTTAGGTGTCTCACGGTAGTCGGTGGTTACGGAGGGAGCGTCGGCGGCGAAGGAGGGGGAGAGCCAAAAGAGTCAAACAGAAAAGGTGCTTCATGCTCTTCCTCCTCGGTACTTAGTGGATCTGGGTCTTGCCCGTAGGAGCAGGGCTATAAACTGGAGCAGTGCTTTAGTGTCCTCCTCCAGAGATAACTGGCTGAGACCTAGCAGCCTTTTCTCTGCCGCGGCGATGGTCATCTTGTTGATGAAGAAGGCGGCGTAGGCCGTCTCCATTGGAGGAAAGATTCTCTGCCTTCTCCCTTCATCAAGGATGCTGCTCAGAAAGTGCTCGTGCCTTTCCCGGTACTTGAGCAGCAGCCGAGCCTGTCTGCCCCTCGGGCTGTCTTTGAGAAGCCTGCGATCGAGCAGTAGCGTGCGCAGCAGCTCTTTGTGGCGCTCCATAATTTCCATTTGTCTGCCGACGACGCGACAGAGTCTCTCCCAAGGAGAGATAGTGTTCTCGACTTTTTCGTCAATCTCCCGAAGCATCTCGGCGGCGATCTGTTCGATAGCCGCCAAGATCAACTGGTCCTTATTGCGGAAATAGAGATAGATCCCTCCCTTGGTGATTCCCACTTCGCTGGCGACCCGCTCCATGGTGACGGCATCGAATCCTTGAGTGGCGATAATGCCGCGTGTCGCCTCCAACAGAGATTGGGTGCGAAAGTTTTGGATGATCTCCTTGCGGCTCGGGTAGGCCATGGGATAAACAAACGTTCAGTGAACTGAATACAGGTTCAGTTTGTAGCCGGAATCTGATAGCCTGTCAACCGATTTTCTGTTTTCCTTTGCAGGGAAAAAAGATATATAGGACTTCAACTCGCGTTTTTTGGGAGGAATCTATGTCACTATCGAAGACAAAAATACACCTTTGGTTGTATGTGGCGATCGTTTTATGCTGCCCGCAAGGCGGGAAGGCGGCGGAGCCGCCCGCAGCTCCCGGGCAGACTGGTCAGGTAGCAGCCCCTCCGGGAAAGACTTTAAGGCTGGAAGACGCGGTGCGCATTGCGCTTGAAAACCATCCCAGCATCAAGGCGGCCCAAGAACAAATAGGGGCCCAGGAAGCGGTTCTCGGCCAACAATTGGGCGCCTACTATCCTACGATCAGCCTGAATAACTCTTACACTACCACCAATTCATCGAGGTCCACGAGCGCACCAGACAAAACCGCTCTAGATGCGTTTACAAGCCAGGCCACTTTTAGCATGACGCTTTACGACTTTGGGAAACGTGAGGGGAATGTTCAATCCGCACGCGACACGGTGCGTGCGACTCAATACGCTTACACGACGACGGCGAATAATATTGTCTTTTCGGCGAAACAAGCCTATTACGTCTATCTCCAGGCTGCGGCTTTGCTAAAGGTAAGGGAACAGGCGGTCAAGGATCAGCAGCTTGTTGCCGATCAGGCCCGAGGTTTTTACGAGGTGGGAACAAGGGCCAGAATCGATGTGGCGCGCGCCGAGTCCAACTTCTACAGCGCTCAAGCCGATCTGGTCACGGCTCAAAACGCGGTGCAAGTCGCCTTGGTCACATTCAAGAATGCGCTGGGTGTTCCTGAGCTTCCAGGAATACCCCAGGTCGAAGAGATATTCGTGAACCCACCCACTGTCTCGCTGGAACAGGCGAAGAAGACGGCTTTCGCCGGGCGCCCCGAGCTGCTTCAGTTCGAAGCTCAGCGCAAGGCCCAGGATCAACAGATAGCCGCCGCGCGCCGGGGCCATCTGCCCGACTTTCTTTTCAGCGCGAACTATGGGAGAAGAAACAACAGCCAGGACGGAAACACCTTTCCACTCCACCCCGCTTGGCAGGTGCAACTGAGCTTCAATATTCCCGTCTTTGACGGTTTCCGTACGACTAATCGAGTAGAGCAGGCGGTGAGAACCTATTACTCTATTAAGGATCAGGAAGAGCAGCAAAGGCAACTCGTTGCTTTAGACGTTGAACAAAGCTATCTTAACCTCGGACAGGCCCAAGGGAGAGTCAAGGCTAACGAGGCGGCCGCCCAAGCGGCGAAGGAGAATTTCGATCTGGCGAACGGACGTTATCAGGTCGGGGTGGGCTCAGTCATTGAAGTCACGGATGCCGAGACGCTTTACGTTACTGCGCAGACCAACCTCATTAATTCCCGCTACGATTATAAAGTTGCAGAGGCGCAACTGGCCAAGGCGATGGGAGGACAATAAAGAGGCAGGAGCTCTACTTCGCCCCGATCTTGAGGAGGAGGAATGAAGCGCGTCTATTGGATTGCTTTGGCGTTGCTTGTTGTAGCCGGCATAGCGGGCTATCGCCAGCTATCGTCGGGGGTTCAAAAAAGATCGGAGACACGGTCCGGAAGGTCCTTGGCTGTGCCCGTCACGGTAGCGAGCGTGATGCAAAAAAACATGCCGCTGCAACTGGAGATCGTTGGATCTGTGGATGCGTATTCGACAGTATCGGTGAGGGCGCAGATCACGGGCACGGTGACGCAAGTTCATTTCAAAGAGGGTCAAGACGTCAAGCAGGGAGACCTTCTTTTCACGATTGATACGAGGCCTCTTGAAGCTGCGCTCAAACAGGCCGAAGCCAACCTGGCGAAAGATGTGGCTATGTTGGCAAATGCCCGTGAGCAGGCGCGACGCTATGCAGAATTAATAAAGAAGCAGTACATATCTCAGGAACAATACGATCAAATCAAGACCAATGCCGAAGCCCTCGAAGCTGCGGCGGAGGCGGATAAGGCCGCCGTCGAAAACGCAAGAGTTCAGCTCAGTTATTGCCGCATCTACTCTCCTGTGACAGGGCGGACGGGGAGTCTGCTGGTCAACGAAGGCAATCTCGTCAGAACCAACGATGCCACTGCGTTGGTCACGATCAACCAAGTCAGCCCGATCTATGTGACTTTTCCCGTGCCAGAGCAAAGTTTGTCGGAGATAAAAAAACGCCTGAGTGCGGGGAAGCTCAAGGTACAAGCTGTCATACCCCAAAGTGAGGATCGTCCGGAAGAAGGTGACCTCACTTTTATTGATAATACGGTAGACAGGACAACGGGAACCATCAAGCACCTTCGCAAATGCGGATAGGCGGCTTTGGCCCGGCCAGTTTGTCAAGGCGGTACTGAAGTTAGCCGACCAACCCGACGCTATTATCGTTCCGTCCCAGGCCGTCCAGACAGGACAAGATGGGCAGCACGTCTTCGTTGTTAAGCCGGACCTTGCGGTCGAGCTGCGGCGGGTGGTCGTGAGTCGAACCCTCGATGGCGCGGCGGTGATTGAGAAAGGAGTTCGACCCGGCGAGAAGGTAGTAACAGACGGACAGTTTCTCCTAGGTCCCGATTCCAAGGTGCAAGTGAAGAAAGAGGTAGGATCATGAGTATCACAGGCCCCTTTATCTACCGGCCGGTTATGACGACTCTCGTCATGATGGGCATTTTGATCTTTGGCCTGATGGGATATCGAGCACTTCCCGTCAGCGATCTACCTACGGTCGATTTCCCGACGATTGTCGTGAGCGCCAACCTTCCCGGCGCGAGCCCTGAGACCATGGCTTCTTCAGTTGCCAACCCGTTAGAGAAACAATTCTCGACCATCGCGGGCCTGGATTCCTTGAACTCCGTGAATACCCTGGGCCGGACACAGATTACCTTGCAGTTCAATCTGAACCGGAATATCGACGCCGCGGCTCAGGATGTACAGGCGATGATCGCCCGGGCCTCGAGAGATCTTCCAACCACTCTGCCGACCCCTCCTTCTTACCGGAAGGTCAACCCCGCTGACATCTCCATTCTGCAGCTTTCTTTGAGCTCGCAGACTCTGCCGCTTTCTACCGTTGACGAGTACGCGGAGAATATCCTGGCGCAGCGAATTTCGATGGTGAGCGGCGTTGCCCAAGTGGATGTCTTTGGCTCGCAGAAGTATGCGGTGCGTATTCAGCTCGATCCGAACGCGCTTGCCTACCGACAGATTGGAATTGATGAGGTGCTCAATGCGGTCCAGCGAGGCAATGTGGATCTGCCTATGGGGACTCTGGACGGGCCCTATCGCTCTCTCACGTTAAAATCCAACGGCCAGCTCATGAAAGCAGCGGACTATCGTCCCCTGGTAGTGACTTACAGGAACGGTGCTCCCGTTCAGCTGCAAGATGTTGGCAAGGTCATAGATAGCGTTGAAAATAATAAGGTCGCAGCTTGGTATAACAACAAGCCATCCGTTGTCCTGGCGATTCAACGTCAGCCGGGCGCTAACGTGGTCGAGGTCGTAGATTCAGTAAAAAAAATCCTGCCCGCGTTGCGCGCGCAGATACCGCCGTCGGTAAACCTGGAGGTTTCGTTTGACCGCACCCAGTCGATTCGGGCGTCGGTTGACGACGTACAGTTTACCCTGGTTCTGACCGTCTGCCTGGTCGTGCTCGTGATCTTCCTTTTCTTACGCAATCTCTCCGCCACCGTGATCCCCAGCTTGGCTTTGCCGATGTCGATCATCGGCACCTTTGCAGTCATGTATCTGCTCGGTTACAGCCTGGATAACCTCTCCCTCATGGCCCTCACCCTTTCTGTCGGCTTTGTGGTCGACGACGCCATCGTCATGCTGGAGAATATCGTCCGTCACATAGAAAAAGGCGACGGGGTCTTCGAGGCGGCAGTCAAGGGGTCGAAAGAAATCGCTTTTACCATCCTTTCCATGACGCTGTCCTTGGTGGCGGCTTTTATTCCGGTGCTCTTCATGGCGGGCATGCTTGGGCGGCTGCTCAGAGAATTTGCGGTTACGATCTGTGTCGCCATCTTGGTTTCCGGTTTCGTTTCGTTAAGCCTTACTCCCATGCTTTGCAGCCGCTTCCTCCGCCCTGCCGGTTCGGAGCGTCACGGCCGGTTTTACACCGTTGTTGGGCACTTCTTTGATGCCATGCTGGGCTTCTATGAGTGGACGCTCCAATGGGTCTTGAAACACCGGCTGGGCACGATGGTGACTTCGCTGCTTTTGCTTGTAGTCACGGCTTACCTCTTTGTGGTCGTTCCCAAGGGCTTTGTTCCAAGCGAAGATACCGGTCAGATTATCATCTTCACCGAAGCCGCGCAGGGAACTTCCTTTGATGACATGGTGCGCCATCAGAGACAGCTCGACGCCGTTGTCAGTCAGGATCCTAATGTGGACGGCTTCAGGTCCAGCGTAGGAGTGGGTGGTATCAGCGCGACGGTAAACTCTGGACAGCTTTTTATACGCCTAAAGCCCCGCTCAGAGCGCTCTTTGAGCGCTGACGAGGTGATCCAGGAACTGCGGCCAAAGCTCACGGCGGTTCCCGGCGTCCGCGTTTCCTTGCAGAATCCTCCAGTGATTCGGGTTGGCGGGCGGCTTTCAAGAAGCCTTTATCAATTCACGCTGCAAAGCCCGGACTCCGAGGAGCTCTTTCGGTACGCTCCAACGCTGGAAGAGAAGATCCGTGCCCGCCCTGAATTTCAGGACGTCAATAGCGACCTGCAGCTCAAAAACCCCCAACTGGAAATCGTGATTGACCGGGATAAGGCCTCGGCCTTAGGGACAACGACGCAAGGGCTCTCGCCGCGACAGATTCAAGATGCCTTCTACAGCGCCTACGGATCCCGCCAGATTTCGACCATCAATACAGCCAATAACCAATATCAAGTCATTATGGAGCTGGACCCGAAATTCGAAAATGATCCCTCCGTGTTGTCGCTGCTCTACATCCGGGCCAATACAGGTAACAACACGGCTCAAGCCGCAACGGCGGGAAATTCGTTGATTCCGCTCATTAGCGTGGCAAACCTGAAACAGGGAGTGGGTCCCATGTCCGTCAGTCATTCCGGGCAGCTTCCTTCCGTCACGATCTCCTTCAACCTCCGGCCCGGGGTGGCGTTAGGAGATGCAGTGAATACGGTCAACGAACTGGCTCGTGAGACGCTGCCGGCGACGATTACCACAGGTTTTCAGGGCACGGCGCAGGAATTTCAGTCGTCGATTCAAAGCCTGTGGTTCCTCTTAGCCATGGCGATATTGGTCGTTTACTTGGTTCTAGGCATACTTTATGAGAGCTTCGTCCATCCGTTGACCATTCTCTCGGGTCTCCCCTCCGCAGGCCTGGGAGCTTTGCTCGTGCTGCTGCTCTTTCGCATGGACCTTAATATCTATGGCTTTGTGGGCATTATCATGCTGATCGGCATCGTGAAGAAGAACGCCATCATGATGATCGACTTCGCTATCGAGGGGCAGAGAAGCGAGGGCAAGAGTCCCGTTCAGGCGATCTACGAAGGCTGTCTCGTGCGGTTTCGTCCCATTATGATGACAACCATGGCGGCCCTCATGGGAGGTTTGCCTATCGCTCTTGGCTTCGGCGCCGGATCGGAGTCACGTCGGCCGTTGGGACTAGCCGTCGTCGGCGGGTTGATGGTCTCTCAGCTGTTGACGCTCTACATAACTCCCGTGATCTATCTCTACCTTGAGTCCTTTGTGGAAAGAGTGCGGGGTTGGCGTGGAATTCGTCGCTCAGGACACGGCGCCCAGAGCCCTGCTGCGGAGGGATTCGAAGGGTGGCGGACGGAAACCGCGGATGGAGCGATGCCGCGCTCCCTCTCGCCTTCGCTTAGCAAGTCGGCAGGCCCGGGATCCTTTCGCTGGACGTTACGGGGCGTGGCGCGAAAAAAGCTCTTTGAGCTACCAATCGAGCGGATTGAGCAATCCCCTGAGTCTTCCGATATCGTCTTTGAGCTGGTCCAAGATCCCCTTGTTCTCTTCTTCCTCCGTAGGAGACCTCTTCTCACCTACCTTGGCTTCCGCGGCTTTATCTTTCACCGGTGAGGGCGGGCCTTTCACGACGGACTGGGGAAGCCCTTTAGCAGGCTCTGGCTCCCGGATTGGGGCACTGGCTTTCTCTTTCTCCTGCTCCGCCTGGTCGGGATTGTCTCGCAGTTGATACTCTCCGGATTCCAACAGGAATGGCCCCTTTTCCGGCACTAGTTTTGTATCAAGTTGAATCTTTTGTTGACTGCCGGTAGCTGTTGGCTGGCGGTTCGATTCCTGGCCTTGTGGCTGCTGCTCCCTCGAGTTGGCTACCGGCTCTAACTTCGCTGGCTCGATTCCCTTCTGCCTTAGGGCCTCGTCGATATTGGTGATCAGACCCGTGGCAGACTGCGATTGCGGAGCCGGAGACTCGACCTTAGGGGGTTTGCTGGCTTCAACCGTAGCAGTCTTCAACGCCGGAGCGATCTCCGGCGCTTCAGGTAAACCGCTTCCATCTTTTCCTTCCTTTTTCAGAGCCGCATCAATCTGACCCACCAATTCTCCCGTGTTCGCAACCGGTGTAGCCTGATCCTCAACCTTCGGGAGATCCGAAGTCGGAGTATTAGAGGCTAAATTCTGTGACCCATCGGAGATCCCTTTTTGTTTTAAGGACTCATCGATCTTGCTGACGAGCTGAGGATCGCGGGTTGCCTCGACTTGAGCTTTCTCGTTGCTGGCGAATGGGTTGAGCCCCCTCCACATAGAGGCAAAGAAGCCGTCTGATTGCTGTTGAGGGACCTGGTCTTTGTTGTTGCGCGCCTCTACCTTCTGAGCTCCGTTTTCCTTCTTATCCGAAGAAGAGAAGGGATTGAGAGTATCCAGAACGCGCGAAAACATTCCCCTTTGGACCCCCGGCTCTTCGTACACCACCTCTTTTTTCTCCACGAGGT
>VBLN01000091.1 GCA_005878685.1 Deltaproteobacteria bacterium
GATCGCTCCGCCTCCATTCTCTTTCATGATCCTGGCCGCATGTTGGATCGTAAGAAGGTAAGCTGTGAGATTGACAGCCAAGGTTTGATTCCATTCCTCGAGGGGCATCTCTAGAATGCCACTTCTGGAAGACTGCGCCAAACTATTGACCAAGATATCGAGTCTGCGGTGTTTGCTCTTTATATGATCAAACAGCGCGTCGACCTGGTCTGGTCGGCTTACATCTGCAGCGAAAGAATCCCCGTTAAGCTCTGCAGCGACTTTCTTTGCGTCGTCGGCATGGCGGGAGTGGATGATCACCTTGGCGCCCTCCCGGGCAAAGGCGCGAGCGATGCCCAAGCCGATGTTGTTCGTGGAACCTGCGACCAAGGCGATCTTTTCATTAAGTAACATCTTGCTTCTCCTTCTCAGCGTTTTTTGGTATGGGTAAGCTATCCGAACGCTATCTTATGGTCAACCACATCTACGGACGCCGTCAGAGCCTCCTCGTTCTTTTCTTTTGCATCCTAAGCTTTCAGGGCTGCGCCAATCAAAGCGTGCTCTTGGTCCATCCGCAGAGCGGCGCTACCGTCCGCTGCAATGCTTCCGGCACAGGGCTGATGTCTGGCTTTGCCGAAGGTTTTGTCGAGGAATGTGTGACGAGATACGAGAAGGAAGGCTACTTGTCCCCGGATAAGCTTACCCCTGAGCAGCGGATCGATCTGGAGAAGCGGGGCGTCTTGCCAAAACCAGAACCGCCAACTACCCGGGGGGAATACATGTGATCGATTACCAATTCCTCTCTCAAGACCTCGCTTTCTAAGAACCCTTGTTGAAGTCACGACACAAATGCTCTTCAACGAGATCCTGACCTCGCATTGACAACAGAAATTTTATGGGTGTACTGTTTATAATTTAACGGCCTATGACAGCGAAACCAGCAATCGGCTTGGAGCGGGTAAAGCGGTGGCTCTACGCTAAGGGACTTGAAGAGCGCAGCTCTGGCTGCGTCCTCTGCGGCTCCTGCTACGGCCATGGACCTGTCAACCCGATGGAGGACAACCCCGGCTTTAAGACGAAGTGTCCTCCGTATGAATTTTACCGCTTCCAGCGCTTCACTCCCAAGTCCCGCTGGCTCATGTCCCAGCGAGTCTTTCATGGGCTGGACAGCATCACCCCTGAACTCAAAGAGATCATCTATACCTGTACTACCTGTCTCATGTGCCAAGAGATCTGCGGCGTGCGGAATGACGGGTATGGCCCTTGGGATATCACAGTGGCGATGCGCGAAGAGATCACAGAAAAAGAAGGGCCGCTCGAAGCTCATCGGCCTTTGCTCGAAGGTTTGAAGCTCCATAACAACCCCTGGTCTCAACCCAAGAGTGAGCGCGGCAAGTGGGCCAAGGGTTTGAGCGTAAAAAAGTTGGGAGAAGAAAAGGCTTCGACTCTCCTCTTTGCTGGTTGCTCCGCCGACAGGCCGGAGGGCAGAGCCGCGGCTGTGGCTTTGGCCAAGATCATGAAAGCCGCAGGAGAGGACTTTGTCATTTTGGGAGAAGAGGAGAAATGCTGCGGGCTTTACGCTTGTGATCTCGGCTTCCGAAGCGAGTACCACCGGCTGCAAGAAGAAAACCTGAAAATCATCAAGGAAGCCGGAGTCAAAAGGCTCGTCATCGCCTGTGGAAGCTGCCGGCGCATCTGGCAAGATTACCCCAGAGAGGAGATGGGCTCCGTCGAAGTGCTCCATGGTGTAGAATATGTCGAGCGGCTTTTGCAGGCGGGACGGCTTAAGCTCACCAAAACCATCAACAAAAAAGTCACCTACCATGACCCTTGCCATCTAGGAAGAGGCTGTGGCGTTTACGAGGCGCCGAGACGGATTCTCAACGCTATCCCCGGGATTGAACTGACTGAGATGGAACGCAACCGCCGCTGGGCTTGGTGTTGCGGCGGCGGCGGCGGGGTGCCCGAAGCATTTCCGGACCTAGCTCAATGGAACGCCGAGGATCGAATGCGAGAAGCCAAGCAGACGGGCGCCGATCTGCTCCTCACGACTAGTGCCGTATGTATCCGCAACCTTAACCGCGCCCAACCGAACTTAGAGATTCGAGAACTACTCGAATTCATTTGCCAGGCCATCTAGACGATGCTTAAGGAGGCCCATCTCACGCCCGAGAAGTTGCTTTCTCGCCTCGGCCTAAAGCCTGGTACTCTAGGCCGCTTCGCCCTTATTCCCGGCCCCAAGGAACGGAGCCACAAGATTTTGCAGGCATTGGAAAATCCCACCCGAAGTTTTTCCTTTCTCGACTACGAGATGCACACTGGGACGTACGACGGGAAAAGAGTGAGCGTGGGCAATGGCGGACGCTATGCACCCGACACGGCGATGACGACGGAGATGCTCTGCGCCAGCGGCGTAGAGTCGCTCATCCGAATTGGGAGCTGCGGCTCTTTGCAGAAAGAGATTAAGATCGGGGATCTCATCATCGCGACAGGAGCGCTTCGAGGAGAGGGGACGACGGCTTATTATGTTGCCAAAAACTTCTCTACGGTTTCTGACCCGGGACTCGTTCGCGCGTTGACGGAAGCCGCCAAAAGCTTAAATGTTCGCTACCACCTCGGTCGGGTCTATACCACAGATGCGTTATTCTGTGAAAGTCCAGAGCTTATCGAAGAGCTGGAACAGCAGGGAGTTTCGGGTATTGACATGGTCACGTCAGCTTTCCTCACCATCGCTCAGCTGCGCCGCAGGAAAGCGGCAGCTATAATGGCCGTCTCAGATGAATGTCTGAGCGGTCAGTTGGGTTTCCGCGAGCCTGCTTTCCTCGAAGCCGAAGAAAAAATGGTGGAAGTGGCCCTGAAGGCCATCCGTCTTCTCAGTTAAGAAAAATGAACCAGCAACAGAGTCCGCTCTTCGTCCCAGCGCTCTGGGAGGGAGATTGTTTCAAGGTTCTGGATGAGACCCTGCTGCCGTGGAAGGTCGAGTATATCACCGTTCGCAATGTTTCTGAGGCGCTACAAGCAGTCAAGGAGATGAAGACTCGGGCCTTTGGACAGGTCTTAACCTTTCTTTACACTGCGGCGCTCGTGACAAAGGAAAACCACAGCGAGGATTTGGAATCGCTAAGGCGCCGGCTGGCACAACTTGCGGCAGAATTCACACAAGCCCGTCCGACTTTTGATTTTAAGGGGTTGGGTCGGTTGTTGGACGATTGGCTCGCTCAAATTCCCAATGGAGCCCATCCGGGAAGATGGCTGGAAGACAAAATCCACAAGTACGTGGCGGCGGTTCCGAAAGTGAGGGAAGCAAGGGCCAGGCGAGCGGCCGAGCTGCTGCCGAATGCTTGCCGGCTCTTAACCCATTGCAATGTCAGCGGAGAAGTCGTCGCTGTGGCGCGTTGCGGCGAGGAGATGGGAAAGAGAATTCATGTGATCGCGACAGAGACCCGTCCCTATCTGCAAGGCTCACGCCTTACCGCCTGGGAGGTCGCCCAGGCCGGCATCCCCGTCACTCTCATCCCTGACTGCGCGATCGCTCAAGTGATGGCCAAAGGAGAGGCCGATGCTGTCCTGGTAGGAGCGGATAGATCCGCTCAGAACGGTGATATCATCAACAAGGTGGGAACTTATCCACTGGCGTTGACCGCCAAGAAATATGGCGTCCCTTTTTATGTTTTGGTGCAGGATCCTGGGCCGCTCGCCACGGGGGAAGAAGCCCTTATCGAAGAGCGGCCTGTTGCAGAGCTGCTTAACTTCCAAGGTCGGTCGGTCGCCCCGCAAGGAGCGGATGAGATCCATGGTCGCTATCCGGCCTTCGATGTCACACCGGCGCGTTTGATCTCCTCTCTGATCGGTTTCGACGGGACATTCACCCCTGAGAACTTTAGACAAAAATACCAGAGATCATTGCCGACAAGAGAAGAGACGAAAAAAGAGCGAGACAGATTTCTTCTTGTCTATGGAATCCCGAAAAGAAGTGATTACTCATACCTTTCCAGCGCTCTTAAAGCAGAGAGATGCCGATCCATTGTAGTCCCTGAAATGCGTCCTGAACTCTGGGGTGCACGGGTTGTGGCCAGCGAACTCCTCGAAAGAAGCCTCTCAACGGCGCTCATCTCTGACAACATGATGGGAATCTTCTTCGCCCAGCGACAAATTGAGCGACTCTATCTCTTCTATTCGGAGCTCAATGACCAGGGGGTGATAGGAATGTGCGGTTCGCTTCTCGCTGTGTTGCTCGCTCGAGCGCACGGAATTCCAGTCGAGTTGCTTTCTTCTGAAGAACCGAAGCAGATTCCCCAGGACCGAGACGTCACGACCTTTCTAGGCTTGAGGGTTTGCCCAGAAGGGGTCGCCATCTATCCGCTGGAAAGGGATATTATTCCTTGGTCGCTGTTCAAAGAAGAAGGGGGCGGGCGTTCTATGAGCCGGTTGGAACGGGAGATGATCCACTGGGGGAATCTCCTTTTCGAGCGGCGGCTCGTAAGCGGCTGGGGAGGAAACATAAGCCGCCGCATAGGGAAGGAGCGCTTCCTTATTACCGGGCAGCATGCTCCGCTAGCCTTTCTCACCGCCAAAGATCTGGTGCGGATTGACAGAAACGGCCGACCGGTAAAAAAAACCCAGCGCGCGTCGAGCGAGACCCCGCTCCATCTAGCGGTCTACAAGGGTACGGATGCCAAAGCCGTCATCCATGCCCATCCCCCTATGGTTTTGGCCTTCTCCCTCAGCCATGAAAGTTTCGCCCCCATAAGCTTCGAGGAAAAATACACCATCGGCGAAGTTTCCATACTTCCCCAGGAAACTCCCACCGTAACCGAGACTCAAAGAGTCGTGGAAGAGCTTAGGCTTCGGCCGATCGTCATCCTTCAAGGGCATGGCACGGTTGCGCTCGGAAAGGACTTAGAAGAGGCCTTTCTTCTCACGGACCTCTTGGAGGAAGCGGTCCACTGCCAGTTTTACAAAAGTGAGAAGGGTTCGACCGGCGCCTATCCAGAGTCGAAATCTTTCGAGGCTCCGGACGGCAATGGTTACGTTCTCTTCTCTGAAGAGCACATGGCGGCGCTCATCGACAGGGCCAATGAGGATCCTCAGTTTCAGAGCCAAGCCACGGAAGCGAACCTCACGACCACGCTGACCCTCCATTTGGAAGATACCGACATACCCTGGACAGTCCATTTTGAGCGGGGAAAGATCACCCGCCTGGAAGCGGGAGGAACCGGAGAATTCGTGATCAGCGGCAAAAGAGAGTGGTGGGAAGCGATCTTTCAAAGGCGGATCGATCCTTTTCTGGCAACCCAACAAGGAAAGCTCAAACTCAAGCGCGGCGAACTTTGGAAACTATCGCAATGGTTCAAACCTTTTCAGAGGGCATTTACACTATGGCAAACGATCCCCATCAAGTAGGCTTTTTTGTCGGTGAAGTTCTGGAAGGAACTGTTCGGAAATATCCTGAGAAGACTGCGCTTATCTTTAGAGACGAGACGCTTACGTTCCGAGCTCTCGACGAGGCGGTATCGTCTTTAGCACGATATCTCCAGAAAGAAAGGGTGAGGCAGGGAGATAGGGTAGCTCTCCTGCTACCCAATTCGCTCGCCTTTGCGCTGGGCTACTACGCCACTCAAAGGGCAGGCGCCGTCACAGTGGTCCTGGACGCCCGCTTGAAGGGGAGAGAGCTCAGAGGGGTTTTAAAAGACGCCGATGTCGCTCTTCTGATCACCCACCACCGGCTCATGCCCGACATCGCAGACGTGCTCTCAGAATTCACTCGAATACCGCTCTGGGTCGCCGGCGGAAAAGGCGAGCAGAGCTTTGAAGAGAAGCTTGCCTCTCTTCCGCCTGATTTTACCCAGCCGCACCATGATCCCGAAGACGACGCCCTCATTCTCTATACATCGGGAAGTACCGGAGAGCCCAAAGGCGTGGTGTTAAATCACATCAACCTGGCACAGTTCCCCCGTTGCGCCGCTGAAATATTTAAGACTCATTCCGACAGTGTCTGGGGCTGTATTCTGCCGATGTCGCACATCTCGGGACCGATTTACTTAAATGAGATTGCTGACAAAGGAAGTGCCATGGTGATCTTTGACCAGTTCAACCCCGTCACTTGGCTTGAGGGGATCCAGAAATACCGAATCACTATCTTTCATGGGGTTCCGACGGTCTTTCATCTTCTCCTCGGCGTTCCCGATCTCCAAAAGTACGATACTCGAAGTGTCAACCTCGTAGGCATGATGGGAACGACCGTTCCGGTCTCACTGATGCGTGCATTTAAGCGGTCGCAGCCTCATGTAAACGTGGTCCAGGGATACGGACTCACGGAGACCTCACCCATGATCACCATGACTGAACTCCATCACGCCGACGCCAAAATGGCGAGCATCGGAACGGCCGCCCCAGGCGTGGAGGTCAAAATTATTGACGAAGAAGGCCGCGAGGGCGCCGAAGGCGAGGCGGGAGAGATCGTCACTCGCGGGCCGCATGTCATGAAGGGCTATTTTCGTCGTCCTGAGGCGACTGCCGAACGCGTCCGCGCCGGCTGGCTTTACACGGGAGACGTCGGGCGCCGGGACAGTGATGGGTACTACTATCATCTCGGACGAAAAGACGACATGATCATCACCGGGGGTCTCAACGTTTATCCGACCGAGGTCGAAAACATGTTGTGCGAGCATCCTGACGTCCAAGAGGCCGTGGTTTTCCCGATCTCAAATCCCAAAAGAGGAAGCGTCATCGGCGCGGCGGTCGTTCTGCGACCGGGCTCCGAGACTAGAGAAAGAGAATTGCTCACCTTCCTTCGAGCTAACCTTGCTAATTTTAAGGTTCCACAGCGGATCGCCATCCACCAATCCCTTCCCCGCACCGCCATAGGCAAAGTCATTAGAGATCCCACCGTGCTGCTGTCCGATGAGGGAGCGAAGGGATGAAGACCCCCGTGCCTCAAGAAGAGCAATGCATCGACCGCGTAAAGGGAGTAGGGGCAATTATCTTAGGCGTCTCGGAGAATCGGAACTGGATCGAGCTCCTCTATGAAGGCGATCTCATGCACACCAAGAAGATCGAACTCCCCTCCGATACTCTGTTCGACATCTTCGTTGAGGAAATCCCCCATAAGAGCACTATCTACGAGTATCCGCGCACCTTGATTTATCTCGACGGTCCGTGCGATCTGGAACTCGTCCGGGAGGGAAACAAGGTCATCGTCAGGGGATGCCAGACGAGAGAGAATGAAAGCTTGAAGAGCTAACCGGAAGGACCCGGAGTCGCCTCAAGAAACTTCGCAACCGCAGGAAAAAAATCAAAAGCGACGGTCCCCTTTTCGCCGTCTCTATTCTTGGCGATATGAAGAGTGACGGCCCGGTTAGGTTCCGTTAGCTTTTTTGTCCTTTCCACATCATTCTCCATCACCAAAACTGCGTCCGCGTTGGCGACTCTTTCGGCCCATTCCCAGGGACTCAAATGATAAGAAGTTCCCTGTTTTCCCAGGTCCGGCCAGGTGGCAATGACCGCGACCTGGTGATTGACGGCCAGACCCTGCAGTTGTTCGGCGACTAAAGCCAAGCGAGCATCAAAATATTGGTCCGAAGGAGCCAAGCGTTGGCTATCATCGATGATGACCAGAAGCTGTCGCGACCCTTTAGTCTCTTGGACTCTTCGAATGTGATCTTTTACTTCCTGAAGGGCCGTCTTCTCGCTGCCTTCAAAAATATAAACGAGATCGAGCCAGCCCCTCGCGCCCTCTGCGGCCTTTTTGAGCTTCTCCCAGCTCGGAGCCATTTGATCCGCCTCTTTGATCCTGGCTCTCGGCATCCCATACCAGTGAAGAAGAAAGGCGCTTCCCCTGCGGATCTCTCTATTTTCCAGCCCGCTCAAACGCGCCAGGGTCATGATTCTTAATTCTCTCTTTCGCTCGGTGAAGGTGACGAAAATAGCCGGGATGGAGTTGCGCTGGACCACCTGATCGCAAAGCTGTTTGGCAAAGGTGGTCTTGCCGCAAGCGGGAGGGCCGATGAGAAGGTAGAGGCCGGGAGAAATTCCATTGAGGAGGCGGCTCAATGCTGGAAAGCCCGACTCCCAACCGGCGATCTCTTTGACCTCGCTTCCCTTATCAAGCTCGGCGAGAAAAGAGTCCAGCGCCTCTCCCTCGGAGATAGGTTCTTTCTCCTTAATCATTACCAGCCGACTGACATTACTCATTTTACTCTAGTGAAGCAAGGCGGGTTTTTCACTGAATTGTCGGCGTACCCTATTGACTAGAGACCGGCTTTTGTATTAACGCTTTAATCGATCATCCCACCTACGTTGCAGCGAAGCATCCGAAAGGAGGCGAGTCGCCATGGAAGAAGAGAAAGGCAAAGGCGTTTCCCGCCGCGACTTCCTAAAAGGTATCGGTGCCGGCTCAGTCGGCGCGGCTGTGATCTCCACAGGTCTCTTGGATACGCCAAACGTCGACGCCTATCCGACTGAGGTCGCGGGTCCAGTCCGGGGCAAATCGGCGATCAGCTTGAAGGTCAACGGCAAGAGCTACCGGCTCGAGGTGGAACACCGGCAGACTCTCGGCGAGCTCTTGCGCGATCAGCTCGGATTGACCGGGACCAAGAACGGCTGCGACCGCGGCGAGTGCGGCTCCTGCACCGTGATCATTAACGGCCGCAACGTCTACGCCTGCAGCCAGCTTGCGGTTTGGATGAACGGCAAGGAGGTCCTCACCATCGAGGGTTTGGCCAAGGGAGAGAAGCTCGACCGCCTCCAGGAGGCCTTCATCGAACACGACGGCCCGCAGTGCGGCTTCTGCACCTCCGGCCAGATCATGTCGGGAAAGGCGCTGTTGATGCGCAACCCCAATCCCACCGAGGCTCAAGTGAGAAGGGCGCTGTCGGGCAATCTCTGCCGCTGCGGCAACTATAACCGCGAGGTCGCAGCTGTGCTGGCGGCCGCAAAGGCTCGCTAAGGGAGGTGGCTATGGCTAGCAAAGAATTTTCTGTTGTCGGCAAGAAAACCCCTCGCATCGACGCTTATGAGCGGGTGACGGGACAGGCCCAGTACACCGGAGATATCCAGCTTCCGGACATGCTCTACGCGCGCGTCCTGCGCAGCGCTTACCCGCACGCAAAAGTTATCAGCATTGACACTTCTAGGGCCGAGAAATTACCCGGGGTCAAGGCTGTGATCCACTGTCTGAATACTCAAGTCCCGTGGTCAAGCGGCGGGCACACGCACAAGCGATACATCTTTAATAATCCGGTTCGCTATGTGGGAGACCCGGTTGCGGCCGTCGCCGCGATCGACCGCTACATCGCCGAAGACGCGCTCGGGCTCATCGAGGTGAAGTATGAAAAGCTGCCCCACGTCCTGGACGCCAAGGAAGCGCTCAAGCCGGACGCCCCTAAAATCGCCCCTAACGGGAATCTCTCGGTTGGGAGTGGCAGCTTTAGCGCGCCGATTACGGAGCAGTGGGGCGACGTCGAAAAGGGGTTCAAAGAGGCCGACAGGGTCTTCGACGACACCTACATCAGCAAGCACGTGAACAACGCGCAGCTCGAGCGCAGGGTGAGCCTGGCCAAGTGGGACGGAGGGAAGCTCACGGTCTGGGCTTCCACTCAAGGCGTCTCTAACGCGCGCGCGGACATCGCCAAAGATCTCGACCTGCCCCTCAGCAAGGTTCGAGTCGTCTGCAAGTACATGGGCGCCGGTTTCGGCAACAAGAATCAGGCCCAGGACTACGATCTCATGACGGCGGTCTTGGCCAAAATCACCGGCCAACCGGTAAAGCTCGAATTCACCCGGGAAGACGACTTCATCGGCATGCACGGCCGCTGGTCCTCGGAGCAGCATTACAAGATCGGGGTGAAGAAGGACGGAACGATCACGGCGGTTGAGCTGGACGCCATCACGAACATGGGCGCCTACCGCAAGCAGAGCGGCAACTTGAGCGGCACGGATTTCTACGAGATCCCCAACTTCAAGAAGTTGATCAATCCAGTCCATACGAACACAGTAGTTGCCGCGAATTATCGAGCGCCGGCTTATCCCCAGTCGGTCTT
>VBLN01000170.1 GCA_005878685.1 Deltaproteobacteria bacterium
TCTCCTCGAATCCCGCCGCCCGTGAAGCGCTCACGAAACCTGACGAGATAACAGTGATCCTGCTTCTTCTGGTCTATCTCGACGATTTGCCCTACAGCCTGGGGTCGTAGCCAGTGCCCCGGATGGACTTGAACATGCTCTCCTACGGTGAATTTCAGCATACTTGCTTCCTCTCTCAGAAGAATGTTAGCCGGCCTTCCGGCCTGATGGGTTTCGGTAATTCTTCAGTCGCTCGTGAATGGTTCCAGAAACATCGATCCAGATTATTAGCAGCCTCGAAAGACCACCGAAAACGTTGACGAGGATATAGTGACTAGCGGCGGCGATGTCAAGGGGCAACTGAGTTAAGAATTAATTCTTACATCTTGCCAGGCAGTTGTCATCCTTGCTTTCGCCTCACGGCCTGGTGCCTCGTTACCGGCCCAGCACCCGTACGGCGTAAGAGTAGATATACTGGGTGCCCATGTTCACGATCACCACGCGGAACAAATGGAAGGCGATCACCAACGGCACGCTGATCTGTAGCGCTTGCGCGGTGATGGTCATCTCCGCCAGGCCGCCTGGCGAGGTGGCGATGATCATGGTCGCGATGGGCAGGCCGAAGGCCCAAGCGAGGGCGACGCCGGCCGCCACCGACGCGATCACGATGAAAAACGAGTTCAGCAGCGCGAACGGGATGAACAAGCTGGGCGAGGTCGGCCATCCAGTGCGGTACGGCGGAAAGCTGGATGCCGTTCATCGTCAGCGCCGCGCCGAAGAAAATCGGCATCAACAGGTAGCCGTTTTGTAACCCGAGCCGCTCCGAAACCTCGCCCAACACGAAGCCGAAGGCCAGCCACGGGACCAGGATTGAAATATTGAGCGGCACGTCCGGCCGGTACGCGGCTGCCTCGAGCGGGAAGCCGCCATAGGTCACCGCCAACGGAATCAAGATGACGACGATGGAGACGCGCAAGCTGTGGGCCACCGCGACCGGCGCGATCTGGGCGCCGTAGCGCTCTGCCAGCACGGCCATCGCCATGGCCCCACCCGGGATCGAGGCGAAGAAGGTAGACTTCCCATCCACGCCGGAGGCCCGGCTCAAGGTCAGCGCGCCGAGACCGCCGACCAGGAAAACCGAAATAGTCGCCGCCACGATGGCGGCGAAGTTTGCGGCCAGCTCCGCCACCACCGTCGGCGTGAAATAGAGCGACACCGCCGAACCGAGGATTACCTGCCCTATTTGCCGGGCATAAGGAGGCGAGTGCATCCGCACGCCCATCAGGTTGAGCGTGGCGACGCCGATCATCGGCCCGATCATCCACGGAATCGGAGTGCGCAGGCGGTGGAACAAGTAGCCCGCCGGTAGACCGACGGCGATCGCCTTGAAGATGGCGGGCAGCCGCCCCCTGAGGTTGGTGAACTCGCTCATTACGGCCTCCAATTTTGCCGTTGTCCCCGATTCGCCGCCCAATGATAGGAAATACTTTTTGGGTGCCGGGAACTAAAGGCCAACAATCCACCCCGAAACAATAACCGCTTACCCCGGCTTGGAGAGCCTCAAGGAGCTGGCCAAGGTGCAAACTGGCTGGCCGTTTCTCTCTTCAGCGCGGACGATATCCGGTAACGGTCGATCATGTCAAATCTATGCTGGCCCCGACGCCCTTCGCAAGGTTATTGAGAAGCGCTATGATGGTGTTGGCAGCGTACGCGGCGGCAGGATATATAGTACCGAAAAACAAGTAGGAGCTACGGTTATGAACCAAGATAGGTCTGTTGATATTCCGTATATAGTGGACACGGGCGAGAAGCTCGTGAACGAGACCTTTGGCCCGAACAATATTCGCCGGCGTCGGACCGGAACACAGGAATTGAAGCGGATGACGGTCCGCAACGGCCGGCTCCTCGTCAAGCAGCTTTCGCTGGACGAGCAGGGTTTCGTCTTCGTCAAGCACAAGACGAAGGTCACGGACTTCTTCGACGCCGCGCAGTTGGAGTCGGTGTACTACCCGGAGGTCGAGCAGTTGATCAAGAGCGCGTCGGGGGCTGCGCGCGTGGTGGTCTTCGATCACACGCTGCGCTCGGGCGACGAGGCGGAACGCGAAGCGAGGCTCATCCGCGAGCCGGTGCTCTCGGCGCACAACGACTATACGGAATGGTCCGGTCCCAACCGCGTGCGCGAGTTTCTCCCCGACGAGGCCGAGTCATTGCTGGCGCGCCGCTTCGCGATCATTCAGGTGTGGCGGGCGATCAATCAGCCGATTCAGAGAAATCCTCTCGCGGTTGCCGACGCCAAGAGCATCGCGCTGGAGGATTGTCTGGTGGCGGAGCGCCGCTACCCGCACCGGGTAGGGCAGACTTACCGGCTGAAGTACAGCCCTAACCACCGTTGGTTCTATTTTCCCGAGATGCGGCGGGACGAGGCCCTGGTGTTCAAGGTATACGATTCCGAAAAGGACGGCCGGGCACGGTTCACGCCTCACACATCGTTCAACGACCCCACCTCCCCTCCGAACGCGCCACCGCGGCAGAGCATCGAGGTGCGCGCTTTCGCGTTTTTCACCAGCTAGAGCTGTCTGCTTCCAGGCCGGTCAAAAAGGTCTCAGATGCGAGACACGTATTCATCGTGATCGTGTAACTTCGAACCCGTCCTCCTAAGTTTCGTGTCCGTGTTGGTGTTTTTCCGGCCCGAGCACGACCCACGATCACGAGCACGGAGTTTAACGATGGGTTTTTTTCAACAGCCCGAGGCATCACGCTTCGCCGATCGGTCTAACACGCCGCAGCTGCGAGCGGTAAAGCACGACATAAGCAACCAGCCCGACCGTCAGCAAGCCGCACACCGCAACCGTCCATGACGCGCCGATCGCGGTGGCGACCAGGCCGAAGGGAAAACTGCCCATCGGACCCAGCCCCCGATTGATCAAGCCGAAAAGGGACATCACCCTGCCGCGATTTGTTTCATCGGCATGGATCTGCAGCAAGGTCGCGGTGAACGAAAGAAAAGTGGTTTGAAACCCGCCCGCGATAAAAAGGAGCAACAGGGAAAGAGCAAAAGAGCGCGACCCGGCAAATAGGATAATCGCCGAGCCAAAACCGGCGGCCAGGAAGAAGAGCAGACGATGGGGCCGGGGAAAGCGACGCGCGGACGCGAGGGTAAGCCCGCCAAAGATGGCGCCGGCGCCGGGCGCCATGAGTAAAAAACCGAGCCCCGGCGCGCCGACGTGGAGAATATCGCGCGCGAAGACCGGCATGAATTGCGTGTAAGGCTTGGTGCAAAAAGTAACCACGCCGAGCACCGCAAAGAGCGCAAGAAAGATCGGCGTATTCCAGGCCAAATGCAGTCCTTCGATCATGTCCCGGGTCAGGCTCTTCGGGCTCGCCGGCCGCGCCACGCTGGGAATACGGATCATAAAGATCGTGACGAGGACGATGAGACTCCCGACCGTCGCGACAAAAAAGCAGCCTTGAGTGTCGATGAGCGGAATCAGCATGCCGCCGATGGACGGGCCGAAGAGCATCGATCCGTTGAAGACCATTTGGTACAGCGTAACCGCATTCGGCAGGTCGGCGCGGGGGACGAGCTGGTGCAAGATCGATTGGCGCACCGGTTGTTCAAACGATACGAGGAACCCGGTCAGCGCGGAAACCGCCAGCAGATGCCAGACGCGGATCGCGCCCAGGGTGGTCATGACGCCGAGAAACAGCGCCATCAATATGAACGCGCACTGGGACGCGACGAAGATGACCTTACGATCGGCGCGGTCGACGACGGCGCCGCCGAAAGCCGAGAAGAGCACGCGCGTCGATCCGAGGCAGAGCCCTTCGAGTCCCAAATAGAACGGCGAATTCGTCAATTGAAAAATCAGCCAGCTTTGCGCGGTGGCCTGTATCAATGTGCCCGTGTGGCCGAGAAACAGGCCGCACCAAAAGATAAAATAGTCCCGATGGCGAAAAGCGCGGAAGGTATTGGCGAACATGAAGCCGTGTTCCCGAAGCTGCGCGGGCCGAGTTTACACCATTAGCATAAATTGAGAAAAAGAGCGGCGTCACGGGCTTGATGGCACCCCTACGACCGCCAACAGGTCAGATCCGGCCCGATTCGCTCGCGCAGTGAAAGGATAGATGGTTCTTGACACCGGCATTCATTTGTATGACGTAAGTATGACGGAGGAGCATATGAGAACGACGGTTGTGCTTAAAGACGACCTGGTTAAAAAAGCGAAAAAGCTTTCGGGCGAAAAAACTTTGAGCGGTTTGCTGAACAGTTGCTTGGCGGATTGGATAGCCCGGCACAGCCGAAAAGAGTTGAAGGCTCGATTGGTTGAGGAGTATCGTTCGGGACGGCAGGAGGCGCGTCGAATAAGTCGGGAATTCGCCCACGTCGATAAAGAGGGTTGGCCTTCGCGGTGAGAGGTTCATGGTCCAGCCGTTGCTATCCGCGAAAGAAACTCGTCTGCCTAAAGATTCCCGCGCCCTTTGCGACCAGGTCAGAACCATAGACAAGGGACGCTTCCGAGAAGCCGTTGGAGTGTTACGAGGCGAGTTGTTGGGAAAAATAGATCGCGGTCTAATACTTCATCTGGAACTCGAGGATTATGTAAAGCTGTAGCAGGGAACATATGGAAGGCGTAAAGATTCTGGAAAAGGGCTCTTCATGAACACGCGTCACAATCACGAACGCGGTGATTTTGTCACGCTCACTTCCGACGAGATCGCGACGAGACCTATCGCGCCCTTGGCGTGGCTGGCCAATCTGGCGAAGAGTTCGTCCCGTTGACATGCACCGGCTGGAGTGTTACACGTAAATACGTGGAGAAGCAAAACATCACGCTTTCCCTTCCCAAGGACATCCTGCGCGAAGCCAAGCATCTTGCCGTAGACCAGGGAATATCTTTGTCGGGCTTTCTTGTTGAAGCCCTAAAAGAGCGCGTGAGGCGCCTCCGGGAGATTGAACGCGCCGGAGCGAGGCAGCGAGCTCTCATGCGCCGCCGCTTGAAGCTGGGAACCCAAGGCAGAGTAACCTGGAAACGCGACCAGCTCCATGCCCGTTGAGTTCGTTGATACGAACATCCTGGTTTACGCCTACGACCAAACTGCCGGGCAAAAATATAGACTTGCACGAGAGCTGATGGAAAGGCTCTGGGACAGCGGCGAAGGGATGCTCAGCACCCAGGTGTTGCAGGAGTTCCATGTAGCGGTCACCAGCCGTATTCCTCAGCCTATCCCTCCCAGGCGCGCTCGGGAAATCATTTCCGATCTAGGAACATGGACCATTGCCGTAGTCGAAGTGTCAGATATTTTGCAGGCGAGCGAACTTGGCGGGCGCTATCGTCTAAACTTTTGGGACGCGTTGATCCTGGTTGCCGCCCGGAAGGAGGACGCCGAGGTCATTTGGTCCGAGGACTTTAACGACGGGCAGAATTACGGGAGCATTATCGCTAGGAATCCCTTCACCCGCTAGAGCAAGTCCTTTTTCTCTTTCGGCTACCTTTTGCCTTTGTACTTTTTCTTGCCTTTTGCCTTCTTCGTTCATCCTTCCGCTTTCAGTTTTCATCCTTTCACCCAACCGCCTCACGAACACGGCTTTGCTCTATTGACAGGTCAGTAAAGGTGGAGTTATGAGCAAGCTAGCATTCGTGGAGGTGAAGCCATGGCCAAATTGAGACATATCGCTTTTATTTCGCGGGAGCCCGAGAAGCTCAGCGATTTTTACCAGCACTTTTTCGGTCTCGAGGAGGTTAAAGTCTTTCCCAGCGGTTCACGGATGGTCATCGACGGCCTGTTCAATCTGGCTTTCTTGCAGCAGGCTGCGGCGCAAGTCGCCATGGCGGGAACCCACAGGGCAGATGGCAGCGAGGCCGAGCTGAACCCGGGGATTCATCACTATGGCTTTATGGTGGATAATCTGGACCGGGCCGTCTCCAAGCTGCCGCCATCTCTGACGAGAGCCGCCAGCCCCCAGGTTTCCGCCGGTGTCGGGGGGCCTGAAGGGGCGCGGCCGGCGGAGGTTCGGTTCATCGATCCGTGGGGAAACAACGTGGACCTCTCCTCCAGGGGATTCCTCGGAAGAGAGGAGAAGAAGCTGCCCGGCGTTCGCCTGGTCGCAGTGCAGGTCGCCGACCCGGACCAGGCCTGCGAGTTCTACAAGGGCCAACTCGATTTAGCGGTAGTCGGTCGAGATGCCGACGGGACTGTTCGTCTTAGCGACGGCATCGTGACTTTGCTGCTGACTAAAGTACAAAGCCGTCCCAAGAACGGCATCCAATATTTCGGCATTCAAGTAAACGATCTCGCCAAGGTTAAACGGAGTCTCCAGGAGAGCGGCGTGGAGGTCTCCGCCGCGGACGGCGCCCCGGGCGAGATTCGCATAAGCGATCCCGAAGGAAACCAGGTGGTGATCTCCGAGCGCGGGTGGGCGGGCTAGCTAACGGATCCCAAGCTCCTGCTGCACTTCCCGTAAAATAGTAAAATCGGCTATATCGCTCATCGGGATCTCGCGGCTGATTTTGGCGTCTTTTTTGGCCAGGTCGATCAGCAGCTTGAGCCCATCCCCGGGAATCCCTCCGTCGTTGCTGATGACCTTCACGGTGGAATCGTAAGCGGCGTAGGCCTG
>VBLN01000002.1:0-11291 GCA_005878685.1 Deltaproteobacteria bacterium
GTTCCCACGGTGGAGGTGAATAACATCTACCACCAATCGGGCCGGCTGCGGAAGATTCACACCCTCATCATCGCCCCGAGCCTCGAGGTCGTCGAAAAGATCAACCAGCGACTCCGGGTTCGAGGGAATCTCAGCGCTGACGGGCGCCCGACTTTCACCTTTTCGGCCAAAGAGCTCGTCAAGCTTGTTCTGGACGTTTCCCCTGAGTGCCTCCTAATCCCGGCGCACGCCTGGACTCCCTGGTTCTCTGTCTTTGGCTCGAATTCCGGCTTCGACTCGCTGGACGAGTGTTTCCAGGAAGAGACCAAAAACATTCATGCGATTGAGACCGGCCTCTCTTCAGATCCAGCTATGAACTGGCGCCTTTCCGCTCTGGACCGGATCACTCTGATATCCAATTCAGATGCTCACTCGCCGCGCAAAATAGCCCGCGAGGCAAATGTCTTTGAATGCACTCCCAGCTATGGAGAGATCGCCGAGATTATCAGGAGCCATGATCCCAAGAAATTTCGCTTCACCATCGAGTTTTTCCCCGAGGAGGGGAAATACCATTACGACGGCCACCGGAAATGCGACGTTGTCTGGAGCCCCAAGGAGACCAAGCGCCAAAAGGGACTCTGTTCCGTATGCGGCGCTAAGATTACCGTTGGCGTGATGCACCGGGTGGAGGATTTGGCCGACCGCGAGGAAGGCTACAGTCCTCAACCCGCTATTCCTGCCAAGCACCTAATCCCTCTCGAGGAAATTCTTGCCGACGCCCTTGAAGCCGGAGCGGGCACGAAAACGGTGGAGAAAGAATACGAGCGCCTTACGGCGGAGCTTGGCTCGGAGCTTAAGATCCTTCTCGACATCGGAGAGGAGGAGCTGAGGAAAGTTTGTCCACCCTCTGTCTTTCAGGCGATCCTCAAGGTGCGGCGTGAAGAGGTAACAGTGGAGCCCGGCTATGATGGGGTCTACGGAAAAATCCGCATCTCCGCGTCTTCTGGACCCCCACCTCACAACACCCAGAGCCAGCTAGAGCTGATTTAGCCCGCAGAGAAATTTTCCGTCTCAGGCACGCTTTACCGACCGGCGATTTTCCGTTAGATTGGTTGCGCGCCGAATTTATGGCAGCCAGACCGATCACCTTGATCACTGATTTTGGTTACCAAGATCCATTCGTGGGAATCATGAAGGGGGTGATCTTCGACATTAATCCTGACGCGCAGGTCATCGACCTAAGCCACGGAATCCCGCCCCAAGACCTCATGGCGGCCGCATTGGTCCTGCGCCACAGTGCGCCCTTCTTCCCGCGCGCGACGATTCATGTGGTGGTTGTGGACCCAGGGGTAGGAACGGACAGGCGCGCTCTCTTGGTCGAATCCGAGGGCAACTTCTTCATTGGCCCGGATAACGGAGTCCTCAGCCTAGCCATCGAGGGGAGAGAGGCAAGCCAGATCATCGATCTCTGCAACGACGTCTATCATCTTAGGCCGACCAGCGCGACTTTCCATGGTAGAGACATCTTCGCCCCCGTTGCCGGCTATCTTTCTCTGGGGATTCCAGCCCAAGATCTCGGCACAAAGGTCAATAGTCTCAAAAGGCTCGCTTGGCCTGAAGTGATCAAAACGGAAGGCACCATCCAGGGCCGGATTGTTTATGTCGATTGGTTTGGTAATCTAATTACCAATGTCCAAGAGCGCGATCTAAAGCCGCTCCAAAAGGGGAAGGTTGCGATCTCGACAGGCGACCTCACTATTCGCGGGCTTTCGACAAATTACAACAGTGGGGCGGAAAGAGGGTACGTGGCGCTAATCAACAGTTGGGGGCTCCTAGAAATCTCCTTGTTCAACGGAAACGCACAGCTCACTTGCGGGGCAAAAGTAGGCGACAGAGTCCAGATCCAAGGAGGCCAAGGTCAGTGACGGATTCGCTCCCTGCTGAAGCCAAAGGCCGAGGAAGGCCTTGGCTCCATATCGCGCTTTTCTTTATCACCTTGATCACTACAACCGTCGCCGGCGCGCTGCAAAACGGCGTGGATCCCATTTCCGATCCATCGCAGATCTTCTCTGGGCTTCCCTTTGCCATGACCTTAATGGCCATTCTGTTAGTGCACGAGATGGGCCACTTCCTCATGTCGCGTTACCACGGCGTAAGGGCGACGCTTCCATACTTCATTCCCGCCCCCTCCTTCATAGGGACCTTCGGCGCATTTATTAAGATGAAGTCCTCACCCCCGGACCGTCGCTCCCTTTTCGATGTCGGCGCCGCTGGCCCTCTGGCGGGATTAGTTCTGGCCGTCCCGGCAGTCGTCATCGGCCTCCAGCTCTCAACCATCTCACGGGACGAGGGAACCGCCGGAGGCGTTACCTTAGGCTCCTCTCTTCTGCTGAGTTTTCTTAGCCGAGCCACGCTGGGCCTTTTGCCCGACGAGGCGAACATCGTGATGCATCCGATCGGATTTGCTGGCTGGATCGGCCTCTTAGTAACCGCCATGAACTTGCTGCCCGTCGGTCAGCTCGATGGCGGCCACGTCATCTATGCTCTCTTCGGGCGCAAGGCGGTCTGGATCTCACGCTCGGCCTTAGCGCTGATCCTGGCGCTCGGACTCATGCGCCTGTGGGACGGGTGGCTCATCTGGGGATTGTTGCTCCTGGTTATGGGCGTCCGTCATCCACCGCCGCTCGATCCCCACACACCGCTCGATTTTAAAAGACGGGTTGTTGCATGGCTGACGTTAGCAATCATGGCCGTCACCTTCATTCCCGTCCCGTTTTCGGTTCAGGAGCCCAAGGCGCCTAAGGAGCGGCTCATGCCTACCCCAGCAACCCCTCCGGTAGAGGCAAGAGTAAATGGAGGCTTCTTATGACCGGCCGACTCACTTGGGATCAATATTTCTTGACCATTACGCGCCAGGTGGCGGAGCGCTCCACTTGCAGTCGCGCCAAGGTCGGCGCAGTCATCGTACGCGATAAGAGCATTCTCGCGACGGGTTACAACGGCGCGCCGGCAGGAATGCCTCATTGCACGGATGTCGGCTGTCTCATCTACCAGTCCAAGACGCCCAACGGCGACATCGAAGAAAACTGTTTCCGGACGATCCACGCGGAGATCAACGCAATCGCCCAAGCGGCGAAGAACGGGGCCAGTATCAGAGACGCCTCGATCTATATTACCCATACACCCTGCATCCACTGCTTTAAAGTGCTGGTGAACACCGGGATAAAAAACATCTACTATGAGATACCGTACAAGCCGCACACTCTGGAAGAGCTGCTCCGCTATACCGGGGTCCAGCTTGCCAGGGTCGATCTGCCGGGAAAATAAAAGGGGCGGGGGACAACCCCCGCCCCACTATTCTAGCGGGTGCCACGACTAGATTTTCCCTTGCAGCAAAAAGGCGATAAGCAAGGCATAAATGGCTAGCGCCTCGATGAAAGCCAAGCCAATAATCATCGGAGTAAATATCCTGTCTGTCGCATTGGGATTGCGCCCAATACTCTCCATCGCAGCCGCGGCCATGCGCCCTTGACCGAGAGCAGCACCAAAGGCTGCCAAACCGATGGCGAGACCAGAGGCAATGGCAATGGCAGCCTTTGCTCCGACGCCACCGTCAGCGGCCTCGGCCGCAGCCATCGCTACCCCCGAGCCAGAAAAACTCAGGGCAAGGAAGCTAAGAACCAACAGGCGCTTCTTCATCCTTCACCTCCTTTCTAGCGGCTCAACGCTCGCTCTCTCTCCTCTCTCATCCTCTTCTCCGTTTGAGCTGTCCGCTTAATGTTGATGACTGATTGCCATAGCGACATAAATCATACTCAATAGCGTAAACACAAATGCCTGAATTACAGAAACCAAGGCCCCAAAAACGTAAAACACCACCGGGAACACAACATGGGTCAAGTCAGTAAAGATCTCCACCACTAAATGATCCCCGAAGATATTGCCAAATAGACGCAAGGAAAGGGAGACTGGCCTTACCAGATGCGAGATGCTCTCGAGAACAGAGAAAAAGAATATCGAGATAATCAAGATCGGGATAAACAAGAGGCTTAAAATCTTCCTCGGGGAAGAAGGCAGGGAAGTCATCGGGCCGATGAACTGCTTGATATAATTGAGACCATGCTCTCGCAAACCAAAATAATGGTAGGCACAGAAAGACACCAGGGCTAATCCCAGAGTGGTATTAATGTTGCTGGTCGGGGGTGAGAAGCCTGGCAGGAGGCCGAAAAGGTTAGCGGTCAGAATAAAGATAAAAAAGCTGCCAAACAGATGCACGTACTTACGCCCCTTTTTGCCTATAATACCGTCGCTCAGTCCCACTATCAGTTCCAACAAAAGCTCAAATATGTTTCTCAAGCTAACGCCCTGCTCAGGGATGACGGGATCTTTGGACTTAAGTAGGGCTCGTCGAGCCAGATAGGCTAAGACGACAAGTAGCGCCATGATCAACAGAGCAGTAAGGGTGTGCTGGGGAAGAAGCCTAAGAGGAGACGGCAATAAGTCATACCACATGAAAGGATGTTCCATTTACTCACCTATCCATCGATAAGCCCACAGTCTGTCCATAACAATAGCCACCAGTAGGCAGGTAACACCTACGGCAAAAGAGGGCGCATCCAACCGGACTCGTAGTAAAAGAGCCAGCACCAATCCCAGAAAAAGAACAAATTTCAAAAGGAGGAAAAAGACTCCGGCCCAGATCCTTCCCTTTACAGCAAGCGGCGTGAGGAGCCAGCGGATACCGCAACTTAACAAAAGGAAATTCACTCCCATGAACAGACCGCCTAATAAGAGAGCCTTGGGTTCGAGGATCCCTACGGGCACAAGAAGGGTCAACATGGCAAGGACTAAGACTCCGTGCCATAACTCGATCCTAAGCACTGCCGATCCCTGAGGTTCCGTCATTTATCTTGGTGGGAAAAGCGCTTCACCAGCTGTACCAACCGAAGACAGGCTCCCAAAAAAGCCAGTAGTGTAATCGATATCGCAAACCAGGGAGAAGCATCAAAATAGAGGTCTAACACGTAACCCAATAACATACCGCCGATAACGGTGCTCGGAAACTCCAGCCCGATGGCGGCGTATTTGCCCGCCTTGACAAAAAGGGGCTGTTCCCTATTCGATCCTCTTTTGCTCCCATTTTCCCTAACTTCCAAATGTTCTATTCCTCTATCACGGGAAAAACTCGCGGGTCAACCTTTAGACTCCTCTCGCGCCCAGTTTTCGAAGGCCTCAACGCTCCTTCCAATGGTTGCATCATCATGTGCAAGAGAAAGAAACGCTGCCTCAAAGGGGGACGGCGGCCAGTAAATTCCCCGCCTCAGCATGCCGTGGAAGAAACGGGAAAACCGATCCTTGTCACAGCAGCGCGCCTCATCGGCATTGCGCACACACTCCACACCAAAAAAGAGCGTCAGCATCGAGCCCACCCGGTTCACTACCCCTTTGATCCGGCACTCCCGCAAGATAGATTCAAACCCTTCTTGGATTTGCCGCCCCTTCTTCTCAAGTTCCCGATAAACTCGAGCGTGCGAGAGTTCCTTCAACGTTGCCAGGCCGGCAGCCACGGCCAACGGATTGCCAGAAAGCGTCCCCGCCTGATAGACCGGCCCCTCGGGAGCAAGCAGATCCATGATTTCTCTTTTGCCTCCAAACGCCGCCAACGGCAGTCCTCCGCCCAAGATCTTTCCCAAGCAGGTTAAGTCTGCTTCCACCGAGCTAGCCGGAAGCCCGTGATTATTTCATCAAAAATCACCAGTGCGCCGTGTTTCTGGGTCAGCTTCCTCAGTCCGGACAAGAAACCGGACTCAGGCGGAATCACTCCCATATTTCCACATACGGGCTCGACGATAACCGCCGCCACCGCGCCAAGCTGCTGTTGGAAGATCGCCTCCACAGCAGAGACATCGTTGTAGGGCGCTATGAGAGTCTCGATAGCGTAAGCCTTGGGAACTCCCGGACTGTCCGGGAGAGCCAATGTAGCTACCCCGGAACCTGCCCGGACCAACATGCCATCGACATGACCGTGGTAGCAGCCGTCAAACTTGACTATTTTATCTTTCCCGGTGAAGGCGCGCGCCAAACGAACTGCGCTCATGGTCGCCTCCGTTCCCGAGCTCACGAGTCTGAGTTTCTCGATCGAACGGATTCGCTTGGTTACCAACGCTGCAAGCTTAACCTCGCCTTCCGTTGGAGCTCCAAAAGTCGTTCCCCGTTTCAACGCTTGTCTAATCGCTGCGGTAACTTTGGGATGGCAATGTCCTAGAATCAGAGGACCCCACGACGCTACAAAATCGATGTAGCGCTTGCGCTCCACGTCGAAGATATGAGCGCCTGCGCCTCGAGTAATGAAGCGTGGAGAACCACCGACTGATTTCCATGCGCGCACTGGGCTATTGACGCCGCCGGGAATATTTCGTTGCGCCCGGTCGAAGAGTTTCTTGGACCTCACATTTTTCACAAGCCCACGTTTCCTAACATCTGCTCTGAAGAGAGTCAAGATTACAATTCCCCAGAAAAAGAATTTTTTTCCTTGCATTGCCGACTGAAAAGGATTATGAACATTTTTTCGCGGCAACTCTAACAAGAAAAAGTTTTTGTCTTCCGTCTGAAAGCTAGAAGTCTAGACCTTGTCTAATGTTAGTTCCACCTCTCAATGGTCACAGCCCGGTGTCTTCTTCGCCGCGAGTCGTTTTTCTCGACCTGAGCTGCCGGGTCTTGTATCTGTTTACAGGCATGTGCAAATTTTTTTGTAAACGGCTGATGTTTTTCGTAAATCGCAAGTTGTCCACAGCTGTGGATAACTTTGTTTGTAACTTATCGTCATTTTCACAAGTAAAATCAGATAGTTAATAAAGATTGGGCCTGTCATCATGGGAGAGTTGTGGCAAGAAACTCTAAAGCAATTACGTGAGAAGTTGGGCAAACAGAACTTTGAAACATGGATCCGTCCCATCCGTGTTCGTGAGCTCCATGACGCGGAAATTAAATTGGATGTGCCCAACAAATTTTTCCGCGACTGGCTGAGCGAGCACTTCTTTACTGCTATTCAGGAGACGCTCAATTCCGTGGCTCAACAAACCATGAGAATAGCCATCATCGTCAACCAAGAATTGCAAACGACACCGCCAGTTGAAAAACCGGACAGTCAGCCGAGATTTAAACAAAATCGAGCCAATAATCTTATACCCAAGTATACTTTCAACAATTTTGTCGTTGGCGCCAGCAATCAATTTGCGCATGCCGCTTCACTCGCGGTGGCCAATCAGCCTGGAGAACACCACAATCCATTGTTTATCTATGGCGGAGTCGGCCTCGGCAAGACCCATCTGGTGAACGCCATCGGTCATAGGGTGGTGGAGAAGCGTCCCCATCTAAGAGTATTCTACCTGAGTTCCGAGTCGTTTATGAACGAGCTGATCGGCTCGCTCCGAAGAGACAAGATGGACGAGTTCAAGAGCCGCTTTCGCAATGTTGACCTGCTCATACTAGATGACGTGCAGTTCATTGCCGGGAAGGAACGAACGCAAGAGGAGTTTTTCCATACATTTAACTCACTTTATGAGTCCCACCGCCAGATTGTCATCACATCGGATAAGTTCCCCAAGGAAATCCCAGACTTGGAGGATCGCTTAAGGAACAGGTTTGAGGGTGGATTGATCGCGGACATCCAACCTCCAGACGTAGAAACAAGAGTGGCGATCTTACAGAAGAAAGCGGAGATCGAGGGCGTGGTGCTGCCCCATGAGGTCGCGATTTTTCTCGCTTCTCAGATCGATTCCAACGTAAGAGAATTGGAAGGTTCTCTCACCCGGCTGGGCGCTTTTGCATCGCTAACCAAAACACCCATCACGATAGAACTCGCTAAGGAAGTACTGCACAACACCTTGAGGAGTACGCATCGAGAAGTCACTATTGAGAACATCCAAAAGACCATCTGCGACTACTTCAATCTCAAGCCTGCGGATCTTAAGGCGAAACGACGGACAAAAAATATTGCTTTCCCTCGACAGGTCGCCATGTACCTTTGTCGCAAGCACACTTCTACTTCTTTCCCGGCTATCGGACACAAATTTGGCGGGCGTGACCACTCCACCGTTATTCACGCGTCGAAAGTCGTTGAAAAGAAGATCAAGGAAGATCCCTATATGCAGGCAACGATAGAAAAGATCGAGAGGACGCTAAAGAAATGATTGAGGATAACTTGTGAGTATCGGCGGGGATTCTGTGAACAGTGGGGCTTGGCAGACAGTGTTAGGCTAGTTGCTGTTCGAAAAGCTGAATAAGACTCTTTTGTTAATCACAACAAAAAGCCCCTAAAGATCTTAGGCTTCACCTTCTTTTCACGGTATTCACAGTCCCTCCTATTACTACTTTAGAATTTATAATATAGGTAAGAAAAGAACCGGAGGATAAAATATGGAAGTCAAAGCCAAACGGGGAGACTTTCTTACCACGCTCTATTGGACACAAAGTATCGTGGAGAGACGGAACACGATGCCCATATTAGCCGATGTCCTAATCGAAGCTCAGGGTGAAGGTATCACGATAACCGCCACAGATCTGGAAGTCGGAGTAAGAGCTAAGTTTAACGGAGAGGTGTCGCAGGATGGGAAAGTGACAGTGAATGCGAAAAAGCTGTATGAGATTGTTCGGGAAGCTCCGGCGGATGCCGTTCAGTTAAAACGCTTAGAGAATGATTGGGTAGAAGTGAAAAGCGGCAAGTCAATTTTTAAAATGGTCGGGATGGACGCGCGTGAATTCCCCCAATTCCCCCAATTCAAAGAAGGAAAACTCGCTTCGATGCCGGCAGGCGTTATCAGGGAGATGATAGAAAAGACGATCTTCTCTGTTTCTACGGACGAGACCCGCTATAGCCTTAATGGTGTTTTTGTGGAGGAAGATAAGAAAGGAAAGATACGCATGGTTGCGACGGATGGGCACCGCCTGGCCGTCATTGAGAGAGGGGTCGGCTCGATTGGCTTGGAGAAAGGGGTGATTCTACCAAGGAAGGGGTTGACGGAAGTAAGAAAACTTCTAGAGGGGGTGGAGGATGGGGTCATATCGATTGGGTTTAGCGAAAACTTGGCTTTGGTCGTCAGAGAAAATGTCGAGCTCTTTATGCGACTTATCGACGGCGAATTTCCGGAGTACGGGAAGGTGATCCCGAAGGATAATCCCCATACGCTCAAAATCGAGCAGGATGAGTTTTTAAAAGCACTGAGGCGGGTCTCTATCTTATCGAGTGAGCGTTACAAGGGAATCAAGCTGGAGGTTGGTGAGGGAAGAATCTCTATCTCAGCCAATAACCCAGATTTGGGTGAGGCGGTGGAGGAGATGGATGTCGATTATAAGGGGAAGCGTTTAGCGGTCGGTTTTAACGCGCGGTATCTCATCGATGTCCTGAGCGTGTTGGGTACCGGAGGAGAAGTCGACCTCACCATTAAAGACGAGGTAAGCCCTGGGATCATCAAAAAGGCGGAGGACGACGACTACTTGTATGTGGTAATGCCGATGAGGCTATAGCGATAACCCAGCTCACTACGCGACCAGGAGAGAAATCTTAGCTCCGATATTTTGTGTCGAGAGCGTACTTTTCATCTAAGCCCACAATACTATTGAAGTCGTCAAAAGAGATCAGTCTGTCCAAGAGGGGCTGCGTCGTTCCATGCTCGCGTAGGGTCATGTACACTTCCCGTAACGCTTTGGCTGAGGCATAGAGCGGGCCCAAAGGCCATACTACTAGCTGATAGCCATGCTCTTTTAACTCTCCTGGTCCCATCAACGGCGTCACGCCCCTTTCGATCATATTAGCTACGAGCGGCCCCGGGACGTTGCGCGCGATCTCCCACATTTCTTCTTTACTCTCCGGCGCTTCGATAAAGATGGCATCGGCCCCGGCTTCCTTGAAAGCAATACCCCGCTTGATCGCATCTTTTAGCCCCAAGGCTTGGCGTGCATCCGTGCGCGCGACAATGTAGAGATCATTACTCTCTCTTGCCTCCATCGCTGCCCTTAACTTTTTCAATTGCTCCTCCAACGGAATAACCTGTTTGCCTTTCATATGACCACACCGTTTGGGCCATACCTGATCCTCCAAAAACATCCCTGCGGCTCCTATCCGGATAAGTTCCTTTACTGTGCGTATGACGTTAATGGCATTGCCGTAGCCGGTATCGGCGTCGACTATGACCGGAGTGGGTGCCACCGAACATATGCGTTGCGCGGCGGCTAGCATTTCGGTTTGGGTTAGAATGCCAAAGTCTGGCTCACCCAACAGAGTAGCAGACAAGCTATAGCCGGTGATGAAGATGACTTCGAAGCCCACGCCCGCGGCGATCTTAGCGCTTAAGGCGTCGTATACCCCGGGCATCACAAGGACACCTTTTTCCTTTAGCAAATTCCGAATCCGCTCTGCTTTATGCATATCGCCTCCATCAGGTCATCATAGGTCCATTTTTCAGCCACGCAAAACAATTTCGACAAATAACCTGCATCCTAAATGTTTTTGTCAGGAAGGCTTCACATTATCGCAGAAACAGATCGGTTGCCAAGATAGGTAGCCCGTGCTGTTCTAATCGCGCGTGCCGATGACGACACCAACAACAATAACTGTTCCCCCGACGATCTGGTAGGTCCACAAGGTCTCGTTCAAAAAGACTTGCGACAGAATCACGGCAAAAAGGGGCAGGGTGTTGTAAACCAGGCTGGCTCGCCCCGGACCAAACGTGCGTATGGAACGGTTCCACAGCAGGAAGGCGAGAAACGAGGGAAAAATGCCGAGGTACACGAACGCTAGGAGCACCTCACTACGGCAAAGCTCGACCGGATGCGTGCGCAACTCCAAAGAGGCCACCGGGAGGAGTAATAGCGCACCGATGCAAGTGGTGAGCGAGGTCAAGGCGAGGGGAGAAAGATGCTGCATCATCCGCTTGGCCATCACCGTGTAGAATCCCCAAAGTGAGGTAGCAAAGAAAACGATCACGTCACCAGGGTTGAACTTCATATGAAGCAGGGTATCCAGGGAGCCCTGACCGACGATCCAGCCGACTCCGGCAAATGACAGCAGAATGCCGAGGACGCGCCGGTTGGTTATCCTTTCGCCGATTAGAACCCAGGCGATACAGGTGGTAGTGACAGGGGTGGTTGAGTTCACGAGGGTGGCGTTGATCGCACTCGTGTACTGGAGCCCTATGTACAGGACCGCGTTGAAGGCAAAGACGCCCGTCAGGCTCATCAGGACCAAAGGCAGCAGCGTATGCCGCGGCGGCCATTCTCTACGGTAGAGCAGCGCTGGAATCAGCACCAGGGCA
>VBLN01000002.1:11339-30851 GCA_005878685.1 Deltaproteobacteria bacterium
GGCGGCAGAAAGAGCAAAATATACGAGGTGAGCGAAGTTGGGTTTGGCTTCTTCACTGCAGCTAGTGGGGACTCTCGAGCAGTTAGAAGGTTTCCGTCGAGGGACGGATGTCAAGCTCGTGCGTCCAAGCGTTCTTGGGCTGCTTGAGCGCATAGATGACAGCGTCGGCGATGGTATCTGGAGGAATCAAGGTTTCGGCGGGCCGACTGGGTTCGCGGCCGCGAATTCTAGGCGTGTCGATTTGTCCATCGACAATGAGATGGACCACGTGGATGCCTTTGGGATGGAACTCCCGAGCGAGCGATTGGCCGAGGATGCGGAGGGAGGATTTGGCGATCGCCAGCGGAGCAAAGCCCGCACGACCACGGAGAGAGGCCGTAGCGCCGGTTAAGGAGATAAAGCCGTGGCCAGCCTTGAGCATCTCCGGAATGACGGCCTGGGCCAGATGGATGGCTCCCATCACTCCAACCTCGAAGGATTGCCAGATCAACTCGGGCTCGAGATCGAGGAAGTGTCCCCGCCCAAAGCCACTGGCATTATACGCTATAGCCGTTACGGATCCGAGCTCACCGCGGATTTTACCTACCGCCTCAAACACGCCGGTTCTCTGCGTAACGTCAACCGAAAGCGCGACGGCTTTGCCTCCACGAGAGCGGATTTGGTCTGCGACGGGCTCGGTAGATTGGGGGCTGCGGGAGAGGAGGCCAACCGAGTAGCCTTCTCTGCTGAAGGCTCGCGCTAAGGAAGCTCCTAAGCCAGGACCGACGCCGGCAACGATGGCGGTCTCCATGAGTTCAGCCCGCTCCTACTTCAGCGAAGAGATCCTCGAGCGCCATCTTGCCCCCGATGAAGCCCTGCTCCTGGGAATATTGCATGAGGGTTTCGAGGTTTTTGCGGTTGGCTGCGCCGAGTCCGTAAACCCACGGATCTCTGCCCAGGATCTCTTCCTGTTCTTCGAGGGCATGGCGAAACCAGGCTAGGGCTACCCTTCTGGGATTTTCCATTCTCTTGTAAGCGATCTCCTTGGCTTTCTCAAAGGCTTGAAACAGATTGGCTGGAACCCAGGGATGACGTTCGACGACTTCCTGCTTGATAGCGGTGGTGTGCATTATGGGGAAGATACCCGTTCTGTGGTAATAGGCGATTTCCAGCTCTTTGTAGTTGGGAAAAAGGCGTCCAACCCTGGGGTCTCGGTCTAGGATCGGCGTGATCAGTTCGGGGTGGATGAGCGCGTCGAGTTCTCCCTCCACGATCATACGCTCAACGCTCTTTCCCGGCGCTATTTTTTGTAGGGAAAGATCCTTAGGCAGGACAATTTCCACCTCTTCCTCATCCTGTTTATACCAGTGCACTTTTTTATGCGGCACCTGGAACTCATGCTCGAGGATACCCCGAATCCAGAGATTGCTTGTGGCGGAGAAGTTACGCAGCCCCACTTTTTTACCGATCAGGTCTGTGGGTTTATGAATGCCCTTGCTCGTGTTGATGAAGGTGAAGCCGTGGCGGAAGCGCCTATGGAGGAAGACCGGGATGGCGATAAAAGACTGGCCGCGGAACTTAGCGGCCAAAAAGTTCGACATGGAGAGCTCTGCGATATCGAACTCGCGCTCTCGGATCATGCGCCAGTGGCGGATGTCCGAGGTCATATCGGTCAGGACGGTAAGCTCGATGCCATTCGGCTGCACTGTCCCTTCTATGAGGGGACGCACGATCTCATAATCCCCGCAGGCTAAGGTCAGATGAAGTTTTTTGGACACGAGGTCTATCTATCACGGTTTAGTGGAATTTTCCAAAGCAGAGACAACGCCCTTGAAATGATTGACACCCCCTGACCCTATTTGTTATGGGTCTCAACGGAGAACAGATGAGTTTTCGAGGAATCCTTTTACCAGTCTTACTCGGCGTTGTGTCGCTGGCCCCAAGCTCGTGGGCGCAAACGAAAGTGAGAATCAATTGGACTGCGGTCACCGGAGCGCAGAGCGGCGTCTATGTCGCCCAGGAAGAGGGGCTTTTCAAGAAAAATGGTTTGGAGGTTGAGCTGATCCACATTCCTTCTAGCTCAAGGGGTATTCAGGCGATTCTCGCCGGCGAGCTAGCCTTGTCCTACATGGACGGTCTCAACACGGCTCAAGCAAATCTCAAAGGGGCTGGTCTCGCCCTTGTCGCAGGTGCAACCAATCGCTTTGTCTTTTCGCTTATGGCCCGACCCGAGATCAAGAGAGTCGGCGATCTCAGAGGAAGGAAGATCGGGATTACCCGCATCGGCTCCTCGACGCATACTGCAGCCCTGTACGCATTGAACCAGGCCGGTCTTAAACCCAACGACTACCAGATCCTTCCGTTGGTGGAAGTCCCCAACATACTGACAGCGCTCATGGCTGGCCAGATTGATGCGGGAGTGGTCTCGCCACCCACGAACAGCCGGGCGCGCAAGGCGGGATTGAATGAGCTTGTCAATCTGGCGAAAGATGGGCCTGAGTATGTCTCGGTTGCGGTTGGTACGACTCGTTCGTACATCAAGGCGAACGAGGATATCGTGCGACGTGTCGTGCGTTCGTATGCTGAAGCGGTTCATTTATTCAAGACCAACAAACAGGTTGGCATCAGGACTCTGCAAAAGTACACCAGAGTGAAGGATCAGGATATCCTGGAAGACGCCTACGGCCAGTTCCAAGAGTATCTTGAAACCATCCCCTATGTGAGCAGAAAGGGAATGGAAGCCGTCGTCGCTGAGCTAGCGGAAAAGGAGCCTCAAGCCAGGCAGGCTAAAGCCGAAGACTTCATAGATATGCGTTTCATGAACGAGCTTGAGAAGGAAGGCTTCTTCAAGAAGCTATGGGGAAAATAGCTAAGATTCCGCGATTGTTCCTAAGTTTTCTGTAACCCTCCATTTACCTCTTACCCTAATTGGAAAACTACATGAGGATGAGATGAAAACTGGGTTTGATACTATCGACGCCGACGGCCATATCGAAGAGGCTCATATCAACTGGAAAGAGCGCCTGCCCGAGAAATATCAGGATGCTGCGCCAGAGCGGCGTCCAGGGGCCGATGGCCACTCGCGCTTGTTCATAGAGGGAAAGGCATGGCCCAAACCCAACGGCGCGGCCCTCGGTGTTGGCGGGCCCTACAGCCGTCCCCATCCCAGGCGGCCGGGGATGACCGATCCCAGGGCGAGGCTTGCGGACATGGACTCCGAGGAGATCGATATCGCGGTTCTGTTCGGCGGTGCTCTGGGGGGAAGCATCCCGGCGCTAGAGGATGCCGACTTTGCCGCAGCCTTGGCACGCGCGCGCAACACATGGGTGGCGGAGTATTGTTCGGCGAACGCCGCTCGGTTGAAGGCGGTCGCGGTTCTTCCTCAGCAGGATATCGCCGCAGCCGTTGCCGAGCTCAACCGGGCGGTGACCGAGCTTGGCTTTATGGGCGTCGCCCTGCTACCGAACCTGCGCGGCAAGCATTTGGGGGATCCCTATTTCTTTCCGATCTATCAGACGGCGGAGCGTCTCAATGTGCCGATTTGCGTCCACATGTTTTTAGGCCGCTACGGCTCCGAGGCTACCGGTACGCTTCGATTTGATAAGTTTTTTTACTCCCACCTTTTTGGCCATCCCTTCGAGCAGGCGATCGCCCTGGCGGTGATTTTAGGAGAGGGGTTGCTCGACCGATTTCCGCGGCTTCGCTTCGTCTTTCTGGAAGCCGGCTGCGGTTGGCTGCCTTACTGGCTCGATCGCCTGGATGAGCACGGGGAAGTCCTCGGAGTCCAGCTGCCAGCGCTCAAAGAGAGGCCGAGCCAGCTGCTCAAACGAGGGCAGTTGTTTTTTTCCTGCGAAGCCGACGAGACGGAACTGGCTCATGTGGTGGAGGTGGTGGGAGACGACTGTATCGTCTTCGCCTCAGACTATAGCCACTTCGATAGCCACTACCCTGGCGCCTCGAAGCCGATCGTTGAGCATGCAAAGTTGAGCGATCTCTCCAAGCGGAAAATTCTGAGCGAGAATTGCCGCAGGCTCTATCCTCTCGGCTAGCGCTTGGCGCGTATGGCCACTGCGATTGGGCTCGCGCTTTTCTTCTTCCTCACCTTCGCGGCCGCGGCCGGCGCGGAAAACGTGAAGGTCGGGATCCCTTCACTTACGGTCACGATGCTGCCTCTGGCCGTGGCCAAAGAGCGCGGCTATTTCCAACAAGAGAATCTCAGCGTCGAGCTTGTCCTCATGCCTGCGGCGCTGAATATCAAAGTCCTTCTGAGCGGCGAGATCGGCTACGCCAGCACGGTCGGTTCTGCGGTCGTCGCCGCGCTACGCGGCATCGACGTTCGGGTGGTGATGTTGTTTGTGGATCGGCCCCTGCTCGATCTGGTGGCCCCTCCGGAGATCAATTCAATCGGCGATCTGAAGGGGAAAGTGATCGGCATCTCCTCTCGTGGCGGTCTTCATGACGTGACGGTGCGCAGGATGCTGCAGCAGTCGGGGGTCGATCCGGCGCAGGCGACCCTGCTCGCGGTCGGCGGACAGGGGGCGATGCTGGCTGCGGTGAAGAGCGGCCGGATTTCGGCCGGGCTGCTCAATCCTCCGCATAACTTCTTGGGTTATCGGGAGGGACTTAAGAACCTGGGCTTCGCTGGCACTTATATTCGGATTCCGAGCACCGGTCTGGTTACCATGCGGGAGCGGCTGGAGCGCTCTCCAGATCAGGTACGTCGGATGGTGCGGGCACTGACGCGAGCCCGCGCGTTCGCGCGGGAAAACAAGCCTCAGGCGGTCCTGATGCTAAAGAAATTTTTGCAGCTTCAGGATGAAGATCTGGTCGCGAAGATCTACGACTATCACAAAAGGGCGGAGACACCGGATGGAAAAATCGACGCCGACCTAGCCGCTGAGACGATACGCGAGACCCGGCAGACAGAAGGGATCGCGCGCGACGTACCCGTCAGCCAGCTCTTCGATTTCTCCTATCTTGATGCGGCGCGCTGAAGGTTGCTATCGCCGGGCCTTCCTTGCCCGGCGAACAAAGTAGTCCCACATGGAGCCTAGGCGATGAGGCGTGTAGATTTGTTCGAACTTGATCTTTGCTTCCTCGTCGCTTGTCCATGAGGGCTCACCGGAAGCGGTGGCGAGCAATTGGATGCGGCAGGCCTTCTCCAAAAAGACCGCGTAGAGGGTCGCCGCCCGAATGGATTCGCCGACGACCGTCGAGCCGTGGTTTTTCATGAGGACGCCACGGTACTTTCCCAGCGTTTTGGCCACCTCGCGGCCTAGCTCGGGTGAGCGGATCAAGGCAGTTGTGTAGTCGAATAGGGGCAGCCCATCATAGAATATTGAGCCCTCGTGGCTTATCGGCCGTAGCGGCTGACGTAAAGAGCCAAAGGCGATGGCGTAGGGTGGATGGGTATGGACGACGCAGTTGACGTCCGCTCTGGCGCGATAGACCTCAGTGTGGATGAAGACCTCGGAGTGGCGCTCGTATCTGCCTTCAATTTTCTTCCCGTCCAGGTCGCAGACGATAATATGCTGAGGCCGAATCTCTTCGAAGCCGAAGCTATGCGGCTTCATCAGGATTTTTTCCTCCTTAGGGATGCGCACAGAGACATGGCCGAGGATGTTGTCCCAGTGACCCTCCTGTGCGAGGATGTTGCAGGAATAGGCGAGATCTTCTTTGAGCTCTTTCAGCTTCATAACTTCTCCCAGTTGTCGTATGGTTCCGTTCAAACAGTTCCAAACATTTTGAACGGTTTAAACGCCTGGAACCATTACTAATTCGTTCGTAGTCGAAATCGCTGAATCTTACCTGTGACGGTTTTGGGCAGCTCGTCGACGAAATCGATACAGCGCGGATATTTGTAGGGGGCGAGCTTGTTCTTGACCAGCGACTGAAGCTCGTCCTTGAGTTGGTCGCTGGGCTTATACTCGTTTTTAAGCAGCACATAGGCCTTAGGCTTGAGCAGGCCATCGTGGTCGGGCTGTCCCACCACGGCGGCTTCGAGAACCGAGGCATGCTCCAACAGCGTGTTTTCGATCTCGATGGGCGAGACCCATAGGCCGCCGACTTTGAGCATGTCGTCTGATCGGCCGCAGTACCAGTAATAACCCTCTTCGTCTCTGTAATAGGTATCGCCGGTTTTCAGCCATTCTCCCAGCATTGTTTTCTTAGTTTGCTCATGCTTGTTCCAGTAGTAGGGAGCGTTGGCGTCACCTTTCACGAGCAAGTTTCCCACCTGGCCGATGGGGACTTCGCGTCCCTCGTCGTCGACGATCTTCGCCTCGAATGCCGGCGTTACTTCGCCGCTGCTTCCGGGCTTTGCCCTCCCGGGCCGGTTGGCGAGAAAGTCATGGGTCGCCTCTGTGGAGCCGACGACGTCCAGTAACTCCAGGCCGTACTTCTCTTTCCACTGATGGAAGAGCGCCGGTGGCAGCGGCTCGCCCGAAGAGAGACAGGCCCTGAGAGAGCTCAGATCGTAATTTCTCTCCACGCGCAGCAGCCGGGCGTACAGCGTGGGCACGGAGAAAAAAAAGCTCGGGCGATATTTTTCGATTACCCGAAGAATCTTTTCCGGATCCGGTCGCTCGGGCCAAAGGACTGTGGAGGCGCCAAAGCGGAAGGGAAAATAGAGCGAGTTCCCGAGACCGTAGGCGAAGAAGAGCTTCGAGGCGGAGAAGCAGATATCATCTTCCTTCATTCCCAGAACGGGTTTTACAAAGAGATCCGTGATCGTGATCATATTGTGCTGCAGGTGAACTGCTCCTTTGGGAGAGCCGGTGCTTCCGGAGGTATAGCCCCACCAGGCGACGTCGTCCTTGCTGGTCGGTTCCGGCTCCAAGCGGGTGGAGGCCTTCGAAGCGAAAACTTCAAAGGAGATAGCCCGGCCCCTCGGCTTTCCGACCACCAGCACGCCTTTAAGCTGCCTGGGTTTGTTCCAGATCGATTCAAATTCCGGCAGGACCGACTCATGGATGACGGCGATCTTCGCTCGACTGTCTTGAAGCAGATAGTCGTAGTCCTTTGCCTTCATCCAGGGGTTGGTAGGAATGGGCACGGCGCCGATTATGATGGCGCCAAAGAAGCTGAAGGCGAATTCGGGAGAGTCGGGCAGGACCAACAGAACGCGCTGTTCGATGTCCGTGCCCAGCTCTTTCAGGACATTTCCGGTCTGATTGACCTTCTCGTAAACGTCCTGGTAAGTAAATGTTTGGTCCTGATAATAGATGGCGACTTTTTTGCCCCGACCTTGAGCGATGTTCTCGTCCACAAAAGTGGTCGCGGCATTGTAGATGTCAGGCAGATCAAGTTTCATGCTGATGGCTCATAGCTGAGTGCTGTTTTCATTCTCCGGCGCTCGCCTCCGACTGAGTCTCGGTGGCGATGACCACGGATTTTGACTCCGTATAATGTTCGATCGCCTCCTCGCCATGCTCCTTTCCGAGGCCGCTCTGCTTCACGCCGCCGAACGGCAGCTCGTCATAGATGATCTGCGCCGAGTTAATCCAGGTATAGCCCGATTCGATCCGCTCTGCCGCGATCATGGCTTTGTTGACATCGCGCGTCCACACCGAGGAGCCCAGGCCGAAGATCGAGTTGTTAGCCTGCTCGATGGCCTCTTCCAGGTTCTTAACTCTGACGATCGGCAGAGCCGGCCCGAAGACTTCCTCTTTAAGTATCCTTGATTCCGGATCGACCCCGGTCACGAGGGTTGGCATCAAATAAAAGCCTTTGTCGTAGTCTCCACCTTTCGGCCGTTCACCGCCACAGAGAACTTTCGCGCCGCGTTTAACGGCGTCGTCGACCTGTTCTTCGACTTCTTTTCTCTGGTCGGCAGTGTGCAAGGGACCCATAATCGTGTCTGGCTTGAGCCCGTTGCCGATTCTCAGCCGCTTAGCTTTCTCGACCAGTTTCTCTATGAATCCATCGGCAATCTTGTCGACCAAATAGAGTCTCTTGACGGCGAGACAGGCCTGGCCGCAGTTGAAGAAGCGACCTACCGAAGCGGCGCTTACCGCCCGGTCGAGATCCGCGTCCTCGCAAACAATCATCGGATCGCTGCCACCCAATTCCAGAGTGACATGCTTGAAATCCTTGGCGGCGGACTGCATCACGCGTCTACCTGTATCGGTGGCGCCGGTAAAACCGATCTTGCGTACCACAGGATTGACCAGCAGCTCTTCTCCAACGACACTTCCCGGTCCGGTGACGACGTTGATGACTCCCTTGGGCCCGCCCCCAGCCTGAATCGCCTTGTCGATCAACTCGATGCAGCGGATGTCGGTCAGAGGGGTGGTCCCGGCAGGTTTGACGACAACAGTGTTGCCCGCCAAGAGCGCGGGGCCGAGCTTGTTGCCCATGAGCGAGACCGGAAAGTTCCACGGTACAATCGCGCCGCAGACTCCGATGGGTTTGCGCAAAACGAGGCCATGGCGGCCATTGTCGAGTACCACCGCTGCGGTGCGCAGGCTCTTCGCCATGCCGCCGTAGTGGTCCAGGGTGTGGACAAAGCGGCGAATCTCCAGGATCGATTCGCGGATCGGTTTTCCCTGTTCCTTCGTCAGCAGAGTAGCCAGCTCTTTTTCCTGCTCAAGGATGAGCCGACCGGCGGAGAGCAGGATCGCTCCCCGTTTCGAAGGCGCCAGCTGAGACCACTTTTTCAACGCCACGGCGGCAACGTCTATCGCCCGGCGGATATCATTGACAGTCCCCTTGGGTACGGTATCGACTACCTCGCCGGTGGCCGGGTTTCTAACTTCGGTGACCTGTTTGCTCTCCGAGTCTTGAGGCTCACCGGCAACAAAGAATCTCGTCATTGTATTCCTCCATATAAAACTAGAAGCTAAAAAAGACCATTTTCATTCTACATTGTCAAGAATTCGGCTCGGGAACTTCTCAATATATAAGGGCTCTTCCGATAGACTCGACGACCCGGTGGCAGGGGAGTGCGCTCCGTTTCTACGAAAAGAATTCTTGCGCGAAAAATAGCGGCAGCCAGGTCAGAGGGGCCGAGTCGCGAAAACAGCGAAAGCCCTTGACCTCATTCTTCCAATCGGGGTCGTAGTGGTGGGAGCAATCGCAGGAACCCATCGGGCCGCATAAGGCTTTAAAAGTTTCATTGCCCATGGAAACATCCGTGGAGGTCCACTCCCAGACATCACCCTGCTTTTTTATTTTCCCTATCCGGCATAGCGCCGTCCACTCATTCATTGCGGGCAAGCGCTTCCCCGCCCATTGGCAATAAGATGCCGCGTCATGCCAGTTCACCAGGACCACCGGCTTATTCTCCATGCCGGGCGGACAGCGCCCATTCGTCCAGTACTCCGGCGGTTGGTGACCCGTGGCCTGAACGAACTGAAAGTATTCTATGTTAGTAACCTCATGGGGATCTGGCGAAGCTGCGGCAAGAAATAAAAGAGGCAGCATGAGAACGGCCAGACAGATTAGATCACGCTGGCGTTTACAGTGTCGTTCTTTCCGCATCACTAGCTCGGAACGTCTATCAGAGTTTTAAAATCTTCGCGGCGTTTTTCCCCAAGATCTGCGCTCGCTCTTCTTCGCTGATGGAGTGGAGGGCATGAATCTTGGGGACCGGTTCCATGTCGCCCATCGCCATGGGATAGTCGGTTCCTATGACCACTCGGTCAGGGCCCACCGCTTGAACCAAGTATTGCAACGCGACAACAGAGTGCACGATGGAATCGAAATAGATCTGCTTAAGATACTCAGAGGGTCGCTTGGGGATATTTTTTCTGAAATCGCTCCTTTGCGCGTAGGCGTGGTCCAGACGCCAAATGTTATAAGGCAGGAATCCGCCTCCGTGGGCAAGACAGAGCCGGAGATTGGGATACTTTTCAAAGATTCCTTTCAGGATCATCCGTTCCACCATTAGAGTTGTTTGGTAGGTGAACTCCAAAACGTTACCCAGCATCCCCTTAAGAGGATCGCCGCCTTCAGCGCCGCCACCCTCAATGGGGTGGACGAACAAAAGCAGGTCGAGCCGCTGCGCGGCTTCAAAGAAAGGCTCAAACTGAGGGTCGTCCAGGGCTTTGCCCTCGACATTGTGCCGATCTCCAATCCGTTCAAACTCAAATTTTTTGCCTGGTTAGCTACTGAAATGGCCTCCGGTATGCTTTGCAGCGGCACCGAGCCAAAACCCACAAACCTATCGGGGTGGGCTCTGACCACCTCCCCAATAGCTTCGTTTTGTAGTCGTGAAAAATAGGCCGCAGAACCTGGCTCGTCCCAGTAGAACAGTAAGATAGGAGAAGGTGAAAGCGCCTGGATGTCGATGCTCATCCGATCGAGTTCCTTGATTCGCGCCTCGGCGTTGTAGGCTCCTTCGCTGAGGTTCCCCCGTTTCCCTCCCCCGGAAACCACGGCAAGACGGCCATCTTCTAAAGTTACTTTAGGGACATTTTCTCCGTATTTCTCCGCCTCTCGAAAAGCATCCAGAGGGAAAAAATGAGAGTGGATATCTATGTTCATGGCGTCGTAACCTCTTTTTCTTCTAGCCCAGCCTCCTCGATTAGCTCTCCTGGCCTTATAACCGATTGGGGAGAAATCGCAAGCCGCCTCTTTTGACAATGGTTTTTCTCAATGTTATAGAGGAAGTTTATGTGTCCTAGGGGGTTTTGAGATGGCATGGTTTGATCGCCCTCCCGGGGGGAAAAAAGAGCCCTTAGATGATCGGCCGCTTGAGAATCGTCCGGATCCGGTCCCAAGTCCCGTTCGACCGCCAGAGGCTGCGCAAGAGCCCAAGAGCGCGGGGGAGGAGATGGTTGCTCACCTCTACAAAGGGAGCAGGGTAACCGGCCAACTGACCTTTCATGGATCAAGCAATATTGATGGTACCGTGGAGGGCGAGATCGTATGTCATGGTACTCTGACTGTTGGAGAGAATGCGGAGGTTACAGCCAAAATCTCCGCCGATGTGGTCGTTATTCGAGGTAGGGTTGATGGCGATGTGATGGCGAAAGAGAGGGTGGAAATGGCAACTCCCGCCCGTCTCTTTGGCAATATCGAAGCCCCTCGGCTGATCGTCACGGAAGGTGTGGTGTTTGAGGGTCATTGCTCGATGGGCGGAACAAAGGAGAGAGTTGGGTTCTCCAGCCCGCGGAGACCGAGCAGTGAGAAGGCCCCGCCGGGCCGATCCTCAAAGCTGGCTGTCGATTTGGAGAAATAGACTCCGGTTCGCCACTCGTCTTAACCTTAAAATCTAGGTTCATTCTCAGATACGTTGTGGAAGCGGCTCAACTCCTTTGAGTCTTGCGCTATCCACGCCTGGGAGAATCGGCTCGATGGATAAGTCGTGATCACTTTAGACTACACCGTTGTCATTCAGATTGTCTCTTTTCTCCTGTTGTGGTTTCTTTTAAACAGGATTCTCTTTAGGCCTTTTTTGAGACTGCTCTCTGAAAGAGAGCGAAGAACTGAAGGGGTCAAGGCTCAGACCGCGTCACTTATGGAGGAGGCGGAGCGCGTGCGCGCTGCATACGAAGGCGGCATTGCGAAGGCTCGAGAGGAAGGCGGCCGAGCAAAAGAAGCTATTCTGACAGACGCCCGTCAGGCGCGCGAGCGGCTTCTAGCTCAGGCAAGGGACGAGGCGGGAAAGATACTCCAGCAAGCCCGCGATGAGATTCAAGGGGAGTTGCAAAGGGGAAAGGCTTTTGCAGCTCGGGAGGCCGAAGGGATCGCGCGGCAAATGGCAGAGAAGATTTTAGGGAGGAGGGTTGGGTGAGGCTCTTCGAGTTGCTCTTTTCGGCCCAGCTCTGGGCAGCCTCTTCTGCCGAGGCAGAGGAGCATGCGGCCTCCATAATCCAGCTTGTTTTTCCCTTAATCAACTTTCTTATCTTTCTCTACTTGGTCAAACGTTTTCTGCTGCCGCTCGCCAAGGATTATTTCCGTTCGCGCCGCGAAGAGATCCTAGGCGCGGTCGAGGGGGCAGATGAGGAGAAAAGGCAGGCCGAAGAGAAGCTTCGTGACTATCAAGGTAAACTCTCTCGGCTTGTTGCCGAGGCGAGGGAGATCCAGGCAGCGCTGCGCGCGGAGGGAGAGCGGGAAAGGGCCAAGCTGGTAGCCGAGGCGGAGGATCTCGCAGCCAAGATCAAGGTTGATGCTGGATTTCTGGCCGAGCAAGAGGTCAAAATCGCGCGCCGGCAAATTCGGGCGGAGATCGCCCGCCTCGCCCAACAGGCGGCCCAGCAGGTACTGCAACGCCACCTGACACCGGCGGATCAAAAGCGGCTGGTGGAAGAATTTTTGACTGATTTGGGAGGGGCTAGATGATTGAGGGAAAGTTAAGCCGGAGATACGCTACGGCCCTATTTCAGTTGGCCAGCGAAGCGGCCAAAGATGAGGAGGCGAGGCAGGAGCTAGAGCGTTTTGCGACCACCTACAGCGCTTCCGTTCTTTCGACCGTACTCACCAATCCAGCCTTTGATCTTCGGAGTCGGAAAAAGGTTGTTGTTCAAGTGGCAGAGCAGTTGAAGCTTTCTCCGTTGATCATTCAGTTCCTCGCCCTACTTCTCGATCGCGACCGCCTGGATCATCTTCAATCGATCGTCTTTTACTACCGACGCCTGCAGGATGCAGCTCGCGGCAGGGTTCAGGCGAGAGCGACGGCAGCCAGTCCCCTGGGGGTGGAGGAGCTTGACAGACTGCGCTCGGTATTGAAAGGCATCTCCGGCAAAGAAGTGGTGCTTGAACAAGAGGCCGATGCAGGGCTGCTGGGTGGCCTTGTGATTCAGATCGAGGGCAAGATTTACGACGGCAGCCTCCGCACGCAGCTGGAGAAGATGGGAAAGCAAATCGAGCAAGGATCTTAGATTTGGAAGTGACGAAAGAAAGCGCACCGACATTGGGGGGATAAGATGGAGCTAGGCACCGCAGAAATTAGCCGAATCATCAGGGAGCAGATCCAGAACTATGATAAAGCAGTCGAGGTTCAAGAGATCGGGACCGTGCTGTCCACGGGAGATGGCATCGCCCGAGTCTACGGCCTCGACAGAGTAGCCGCAGGAGAACTGCTGGAGTTTCCACACGACATCTACGGCGTCGCTCTGAACCTCGAGGAGGATAATGTCGGCGCGGCGCTCTTCGGCGAAACCCACATGATTAAAGAGGGCGACACGGTCAAACGAACCGGCAGAATCGCCGAAGTACCTGTGGGTAACGCGCTGGTGGGTCGGGTGCTCAACGCCCTGGGCGAACCGATCGACGGTCGCGGCCCGATCGATACCAAGGAGCGGAGAAGGATCGAGATCAAAGCCCCCGGCATCGTCGCCCGTCAGCCGGTCAAAGAACCGCTGCAGACCGGTCTTAAGGCCATTGACGCCATGATCCCAATCGGCCGCGGCCAGCGGGAGTTGATCATCGGCGACCGCCAGACCGGCAAAACCGCAGTCGCCCTCGATACCCTCATCAACCAAAAAGGCGGCAACGTCATCTGCATTTACGTGGCGATCGGCCAGAAGCGCTCGACGGTCGCCCAGGTCGTGGACAAGCTGCGCGAGGTGGGCGCGTTGGATTACACCATCGTCGTTGCCGCGACGGCTTCGGAATCGGCGCCGCTGCAATATATCGCGCCGTACAGCGGTTGCACGATGGGGGAGCAAATCCGCGACAACGGCGGCCATGCTTTGCTGGTCTACGATGATCTGTCGAAACACGCGGTCGCGTACCGCCAGCTTTCTCTGCTGCTGCGCCGCCCGCCGGGACGCGAGGCCTTTCCCGGAGACGTATTCTATCTCCACTCGCGCCTCTTGGAGCGCGCCGCCAAGATGAGCGACGCGCGCGGCGGCGGCTCACTCACGGCGCTGCCGATCATCGAAACCCAGGCGGGGGACGTTTCCGCCTACATTCCGACCAACGTTATTTCCATCACCGACGGTCAGATCTTCTTGGAAAGCGATCTTTTCTATTCCGGCGTGAGGCCGGCCATCAATGTGGGTATCTCGGTTTCTCGGGTCGGCGGCAACGCGCAGATCAAAGCGATGAAACAAATCGCCGGAACCCTCCGCCTTGAACTCGCTCAGTATCGCGAAATGGCGGCCTTCGCTCAATTCGGATCCGACCTGGACCAGGCTACTCAACGACAGTTGAACCGCGGCAGCCGTCTCGTCGAGCTCTTGAAGCAGGGCCAGTACGAACCGCTGCCGGTGGAAAAACAGGTCGTCATCATCTTCGCCGGCACCAACGGTTTCATCGATGAGCTGCCTATCACTGCGCTAAAAAAATATGAGCAGGAGCTTTATTCCTTTGTCGAATCGAAGCATCCCGATATCTTCGCCGACATTCTCAAGAAGCGCGAGCTGGACAACGATCTGCGAACCAAGGTCACGAAGGCGCTGGAAGAGTTCAAGGGAATTTTTAAGGCGTAATGGCCACTCTCAAGGCGATACGCAAGCGGATCGGCTCAATCCGCAACACGCAGCAGATCACCAAGGCGATGAAGATGGTCTCCGCCGCCAAGCTGCGCCGCGCGCAGGAGGCAGTGGTGCAGGCCCGTCCCTATGCGGAGAAGATGGTGGATCTGTTCGGGAATCTTTCCGCCAGGGTCTCCCGGGAGGCGCATCCGCTACTCGGCGTGCGTGAGGAGAAGCGGACGCAACTTTTGCTTCTCACGTCGGATCGCGGTCTTTGCGGCGGTTACAACGCCAATCTGATCCGCGCGGCCGAGGCTTTCATTCGGCGCGAAGGCAGCGGCAAAGAAATTCAGCTTGCGCTGATAGGGCGCAAGGGGGCGGATCATTTTCGCCGGCGCAGAGCCGCGATCTCCGACCGCCACGTGAATATTCTAGCGATTCCCCCCGAGGAGTTGGCAACGGAGATGGCTCAAAAGCTAATCGGTCGCTTTATCAAAGACGAAACCGACGCGGTGTATATTCTCTACAGCCGCTTTCGGTCGGCCCTTTCTCAGGTGCCGACGGTTGAGAAACTTCTGCCCGTGGCTGTCTCTGAAGGCGATAGCACAGAACAGCTCACCGAATATCTCTATGAGCCGAGCGTCGAGGCGCTGCTGGCAAGCCTCCTGCCCAAAGTCGTCGAAGTCGCGATTTATCGGGCACTGTTAGAAGCTACCGCCAGCGAGCATGGCGCGCGCATGACTGCGATGGATTCGGCGACCACGAATGCATCGAAGATGATGGGGAGCCTCACGCTGCAAATGAACCGGGCGCGGCAGGCTTCGATCACCCGGGAGCTGATGGAGATCGTCGGAACGGCGGAAGCCTTGAAGTGAGGAATTGAACGGAGGATACGGATTTATGAACATGGGCAAAGTTACTCAGGTGCTGGGAGCGGTCGTCGACGTCCAGTTTTCGGACGGCGCGCTGCCGCCGATTTATAACGCGCTCAAGCTGAGCAATCCAGCGATCAGCGACCAACAATGGAATCTCGTCATTGAGGTGGCGCAGCATCTGGGCGAGAATACAGTTCGCTGTGTCGCCATGGACAGCACGGAAGGTTTGGTCCGGGGGAACGACGTCATGGACACCGGAGATGGTATCTCGGTTCCTGTCGGGCCTGAAACCTTAGGCCGAGTTCTCAATGTGATTGGCGAACCCGTCGACGAGGGACCACCGCTAAAGGCGAAGAAGCGCTTCCAGATCCATCGCCCAACACCCTCATTCGTCGATCAGGAAACCAAAGTCCAGGCCTTTGAGACGGGGATAAAGGTCGTCGACCTTCTGGCACCTTACGCGCGGGGCGGCAAGATTGGTCTGTTTGGCGGTGCGGGGGTAGGCAAGACCGTTATCTTGATGGAGCTGATTAACAACGTGGCAATGAAACATGGTAGCTATTCTGTCTTCGGCGGGGTCGGTGAAAGGACCCGCGAGGGAAACGACCTTTGGCTGGAAATGAAGGAGTCCGGCGTCATCAACAAAGCAGCGCTCGTCTATGGGCAGATGAACGAACCGCCCGGAGCGAGAGCGCGCGTCGCTCTGACGGCTCTCACGCTGGCGGAATATTTCCGTGACGAAGAAGGCAAGGATGTCCTCCTGTTTATTGATAATATTTTCCGTTTTACACAGGCTAACTCCGAGGTCTCGACTCTTCTCGGGCGCATGCCATCGGCCGTAGGATATCAGCCGACTCTCGGGACAGACTTGGGGGAGCTTCAGGAAAGAATCACCTCCACGCGCAAGGGATCGATCACTTCGGTCCAGGCGATTTACGTCCCTGCCGACGACTTGACCGACCCTGCGCCGGCTACGACCTTCGCCCACCTCGATGCGACAACGGTTCTTTCGCGGCAGATCGCCGAGTTGGGGATCTATCCGGCGGTGGATCCTTTGGATTCGACGTCCCGCATTCTGGACCCGCGCGTGGTAGGGGAGGAACACTATCAGGTGGCGCGCCAAGTGCAGATGATTCTGCAGCGCTATAAGGATCTGCAGGACATCATCGCGATTCTCGGCATGGATGAGCTTTCCGAGGATGACAAGCTCACGGTGGCTCGGGCGAGAAAGATTCAACGCTTTCTTTCACAGCCGTTCCATGTGGCTGAGGCCTTCACGGGAACTCCGGGGGTCTATGTCGAACTGAAAGATACGATCAGAGGCTTCAAGGAGATTGTCGAAGGCAAGCACGATGATATTCCCGAGCAGGCCTTCTATATGGTGGGCACGGTCGAACAGGTCTTGGAAAAGGCCAAGAAGCTGGCGGCGCAGTAGGTCATGGCGGACAAGATCACGCTCAGATTGGTTACGCCTAGCCGGACGCTGCTCGATGAAGAAGTCGATGAAGTCACCGCGCCCGGCGCCTTGGGTGAGTTTGGCGTTCTGCCGAATCACATCGCCTTTCTGACTCTGCTGGAGATCGGCGAGATGAGTTACAAGCAGGGGGCAGAGAGACAGCGTCTGGCGGTCAACGGGGGATACGCGGAGGTGCTGGATAACGTCATGACGGTTCTGGCCAATGCGGCAGAGTATGCCGACGAGATCGATGTCGAGCGCGCGCAAAGAACGAAGGAAAGTGCGGAGACCAAACTAACGGAGTCCAGCCAAGAGGACGAAGAACGCGTTGCGGCTGAGGCTGCTTTGCGTTGAGCCTTGGTCCGACTTCAGGTCGCGGGCCGCGAGGCCCGCGCATAGCCTCGGGGAGGGAAATGCACCTTGCATGACGAGGATTTTGAACACGAACATCCTGAACTAGAGATCGGACCTGACGATGTTCTAGAAGATATCGAAGGGCTTGAGATGTTCACGCTGAAAAGCGTGGGCATCGACATCGGTTCTTCGACGTCTCACCTGGTTTTTTCTCAACTGACGTTGAGAAGAGAAGGCGCGGCGCTTTCCGGGCGCTTTAAGGTGACAGAGCGGAAAGTTCTCTACCGCTCTCAAATCATGCTTACCCCTTACCTTTCGGGAACCTTGATCGATACGGATAAGGTCAAACAGTTCATAGAAGAGGCCTACAAGGAAGCAGGCTTTAACCCCGAGGACGTGGATACCGGAGCGGTCATCATCACAGGAGAGGCGCTCAAGAAGGAAAACGCGCAGCCTATCGTAGAGTATTTTGCCAAATACTCCGGGAAATTTATCTGCGCCGCCGCTGGCCACAACCACGAGGCGCTGCTCGCTGCCTACGGGTGCGGCGCCGTTGACCTCTCGAAGACGGAGCGCAAGACTGTGCTCAATGTCGACATGGGGGGTGGAACCACGAAATTCTCACTCGTCGAGAATGGGGTCGTCACCCAAACGGCTTCAATCAACGTCGGCGCCCGTCTGATCGCCTTCGATGATGCCGACGTCGTGACGCGCATCGAAGATGCTGGAAGAACCCTCATGCGGGAGCTCGGCTATAGTGTGGAATTGGGCAAGAAGATATCGAGGAGGCAGAAAGAAGACTTCGCCGCTTTGATGGCAAAAATCCTTTTCGAGCTGATTGAGCGCGAACCTTCTTCTCCTCTGGTTAAAAAGCTCATGGTTACATCTCCCTTTAAAAGCTACCACGGGATTGCTCAGATCGACTGCATCGTTTTCTCCGGAGGCGTCTCCGAACATGTCTACGACCGCGACCGAACCTCGTATGGAGACGTCGGCCCCATCCTAGGGGAGCGCGTTAGAGATTATCTAAAGAAGCTGCCTAAGAAGAATGTGCTGCGGGAGCCGCTTGAGGGAATCCGGGCGACGGTCATCGGAGCCGGGGAATACACCGTACAGGCGAGCGGCAACACGAGTTACATCTCGAGCACGAAAGCCCTTCCAGTCTTCGGCCTCAAGGTCATTCGAGCCTCTCTCAAGGTTGAGGATCCTATCAGCGACGCGCTGTTCCGTTCGCTGGCAAAATTCGACCTTTCCCGTTTCACCTCAGGGCTGGCTTTGTCGGTATCGCTGGATGGCCAGCCGGATTATCCCTCCATGAAGAGGCTCGCCGAGGGGGTCGTCGCCTTTTTAAAAGGTTCTGACGATGCTGAGGCGCCGCTCTATCTCACGCTGGACCTTGACGTTGCGAAGTCGTTGGGTGGGATCCTTAAAGAGGAGCTCAAGCTCGATCGCGAGGTGATCGTCGTCGACGGCATCGATGTCGGCGACCTCGATTATGTGGATATCGGCGCCCCCATGGGGATTACCGAGGTAATTCCCGTGACAGTTAAATCTCTCATGTTCCCGTCCAATAGGCTGGGATAATGTGTGGGACGGACGGTCTCAAGTTAACAGCGGCAAAACTCTTTCCCCGAAAAGGTCGAGTTGTTTAAGATCCGGGATCGCAGCTCCGATGATTAGAGTCTCCAGCCCTTTTGAAAAAGCGGCGCGGATTCCTTCGGCGCATGCTTCGGGCGCTCCGACGAGGAAACTCTTTTCGATATCGACTCTGACCTTTCCGTAGTAGCGACTAAGGTAAGCGGCGCAGGCATCAACGGCTTTCGCCTTGTTATCATCGATCACCATGAAGGTGAGCGCTGCCTTCTCGATTTTCTTGGGATCTCGCCCCGCGGCCAAGGCAAATCCGGAGACCTTCTCCCATACAGCCGGAAAATTCTGAATGGCTGAGCTGCCGCAGATGTAGCCATCGGCCAACCTACCGGCGCGCTTAAGCGCGATCTCCGCCCCGCCGCCTGTCCATATCGGTGGATGGGGCGACTGAAGAGGCTTAGGGCCGATGGCTACATCTTCCACCTGAAAGAATCTGCCTTTGTGAGTAACCTTCTCTCCAGTCCAGAGTCGCTTCATCAATTTCACTCCCTCTTCAGCCCTGCTCCCTCGACCCTCGAAAGGCACCTCCACTGCCGAGAAATCATTCTCGCGGCTGCCGAAGCCGATTCCGAGCGTCACCCGCCCAGCGGAAAGGAAATCGAGCGTGGCCACGGTCTTGGCGAGCAAGACCGGATGCCTGACTCCGGCGAGCAAGACCGAGGTGCCGAGCCTGATCTTTTTGGTGACCGCGGCGGCCGCCGCAAGGAGAGTGAGAGGTTCGAGATTGTCATAGACAATCCGGTCGATGACCCATAGCGAGTGAAGTTCCATATCCTCGACTTTTCCCGCCACGCTGGTGACATATCCGGGTTCGATTTGAGGAGCCGGGTTAACG
>VBLN01000171.1 GCA_005878685.1 Deltaproteobacteria bacterium
GTCTTCACTGTTTTCACTGTCTTCATGTCTTTCTCCTTATGATGCGATATATTGCAAACTCTAAACGGCCGAATCCTCCCGCCTCCAGAAGGAGGTGGTGAGATTGCCTTCAGTTGATGAGAGACAGAACAACTGTCAGGAATAAGGAGAGGAATCAGGTAGAGAATCCCGTGCTAGGCCCGCTCTGTAGCCATGAAAGCGAGCCGCATTGAGGAATGAAAATCTGAAGACGTTCACCCGTCGCAGCCAACTGAATTTCGCTGAGCTATCCGTGAACATCGGCGGGATGGTGCCCCAGGGTGCAACCGGCTCAGGAGAATCATGGAGCTCTGCGTCGGCGGGCATCACGGCGACGACGACAGTCGTTTCCTCTGGAGCGACTACCGAAGGGAAGTTGGATCCATCCAGATCGAGGACGTCAAAGAAGATATAGGAGAGGACTAGAAGCGCGCAGACGGCATATGTCGCCCGCCAGAATCTCGAGGAATGAATAGGCTGCAAAGCCGACAGCATCGAAATTTCGAGGCGCAGTTAAAGGGCCATGTAGTCCACCTGTGCTACAATCCGCGCCTCTTCCTATACTTGTGCTTTCACCTCCTGTCAAGGGGTTGGTAATTAATCGGTGCTTGACACCAGGCGGTGTTTGCCTGCTACGGTGGACAAGACAGGCCGGGATTACACTATTTTGTACTTTCTGTTATTTAGCTTTACTTGACTATTCTGCTGGGTTGGCCCCTCACCATATACGTACCGCTCATAGTTTTACTGTGCCCACACGAGATGGTATAGGGAAGCCACAATCCGGTTAGTTCTCAAGCAGGAATGGCCGAATGAACTCAGAGAATACAATCAGAGGCAATCAGGTCCCGCCCACAAATTCCTTCATTGAAGTTAAGAAGGAAGAGATGGAGCAATCGGTCCCAGCTCGTTTTGAGCGGATGGTCCGTTTGTATCCGGATCGGACTGCAGTCAAGACCAGAACCCATGAGATTACCTACGAAGCACTTAACCGCTCAGCCAATAGTGTGGCGCACGCTCTCATAGCCCAACACGAAAAAAGAGAACAGCCGATCGCGCTTCTGCTCGATGACGACGTAGCAATAGCGATAGCGACGATCGGGCTCTTGAAGGCCGGGAAGATATGCGTACATCTCGAACCGTCGCTGCCGAATTCGAGAATGAATTACATCATTGACGAAACGCAGGTTCCTCTGATTATTACCGACAACGAAAATTACTCCTCCGCCGCCAAATTGTCCGGGAAAAGATACCCGGTGTTTAGAATGGATGATCCGGGGGTGCATTTTTCCTCCGATAATCTTGGCCTCACCATAGACCCGGATTCGTCTGCAGCCATCGTCTATACTTCTGGTTCAACCGGGCAACCCAAGGGTGTTGTTCACAGTCATCGTTTTCTCCTTCACCGGCCCCGGAGGCTCTATTCAGGTCCTATGGAGGAAGCAAGGGTCACTGCTGTCGGATCGGCAAGGCGGTATAAGTTCTATGCGACGCTAGTGGAAGGGATCGGTTGTTTTCCATGGAGAATTGAAAAGGACAGCATGGCGGGTCTCGTGAATTGGTTGAAAGATGAGAACATTACGCACTACGAGTCTGTCCCTTCGGTTTTTAGGCTTCTCTGTAAGACGCTGACCCCGCAGGATAGCTTTCCGCAACTGCGCGTCATTCGATTGACCGGAGAGCTGGTTACCCAAAACGATATCGATCTGTGGCGAAAGCATTTCTCGCCGGATTCTGTTCTTACCTGCGCCCTAGGTGCTTCTGAGACTGGAATCATTCGCGAATATGTCATCAACAAGGACACCGTCATTACCAACAGAATCGTGCCGGTGGGTTATGAAGTCCCGGATATGCAAGTCCTCCTCTTCGATCAAGATGGCAAAGAAGTCGGATTTGATTGTGTGGGTGAGATCGCAGTGAAGAGTCGTTATCTGGCCTCTGGCTATTGGCGGAGACCCGACCTGACAAAGGCCGTTTTCCGAGCCGATCCAAAGGGCGGGAAAGAGCGGATTTATCTATCCGGAGACCTGGGTCGAATCACACCGGATGGTTGTCTTCAGTATCTAGGACGCAAGGATGACCAAGTGAAAATCCGAGGGTTCAAGGTGGAGCCTGGGGAAATCGAAGTGGCTCTACTTGAACACCGTGCGGTCAAAGAGGCCGTCATCCTATCTTGGGAGCACAGCAGCGGAGAACAACGGCTCGCGGCCTATGTTGTCGCCACCAAAAATCCTGGACTTCTCGAGGCTGAACTTCGAAGCTTCTTGAGGCAGAGCTTGCCGGAATACATGATACCTTCTGTTTTCGTGTTGTTAGACACTCTGCCGCTCACACCAAACGGTAAAGCGGACCGCAAGGCGCTTACTGCTCTTATACCTGATCAAAGCAGGCTAGAGTTGGAGACTCCCTTTGTGGCACCCCGAGATCTTGTGGAGCGACAACTGGCCGAGATTTGGGAAAAGGTTCTTGGCATCCATCCGATCGGAGTCAAACATGATTTTTTTGAATTGGGCGGGCACTCGCTGCTGGCGATGGACGTACTTGTCGAAATGAAAAAGGCCTTCGGGAAAAATCTTTCCCTAGCAGCTCTCTTCCAGGCACCGACTGTTGAGCAATTGGCCATGATGCTACGAGGGGAACGACAGTCACCACTCCCCTCCTTGCTGATCCCCCTCCAACTCAAAGGTTCTAAACCACCCTTCTTCTGCCATGGGGCGAGTCTTGAGATGGCGGTTGGTGCAGGCCAGGATCAGCCCTTCTATGGGCTAGAGCCGCATGGTCAGGACGGAAGACGAGCTCCCTCCACGGTCGAAGAGATGGCAGCTGACTACATCAAAGAGATTCGAGCCATTCAGCCCGAGGGTCCCTATTTTCTTGGGGGCTATTCCTTCGGAGGCATAGTGGCCTTTGAGATAGCCCAACAACTGCAAAGGGAGGGTCAGAAGATAGCCCTACTCGTCCTGATCGATCCAGCCAATTTAAGGAGCGACTTGTCCCTTCAGAGCGCGAGCTCATCGGTTCCTACCACGCCTTTTGGTTATGAGATCTATCAGCATTTAGTTAACCTTGTTCGTCTCGGAACGCGAGAGAAGCTCGCCTACGTGCTGGAGAGAATCAGGTGGAGGCTCGACGGGATCAAGAAAAAGATAAAGGTGATGGTTTGCGAGCTCTACCTGAGTACTGGCCGTCGCGTTCCAGCCTCTCTACGGAAGTTTTATTTTTTTGATGTCTGCCATCATGTTAACCTAAAATATTTACCGCAAATCTATCCCGGCCGCATCATCTTTTTGAAAGCTGAAAAATCTTCCTTAGGGTGGAATGGGCTGGCCACTGGGGGGTTAGAGATCCACGAGCTGCTTGGCCGACACGCCGACCTAGTGAGCAACCCTCACGCACAGCTGCTCGGAGAAAAATTGAGGTCTTGCTTCGAGCGGGCACATGCAACTTTGTCCGAAAGGATCGTTAGCACGTGCGCGTGAGGCAGGATTGAACCGAGCGACGCTTCGATTGAATCCCGAGAGACGGAAATCCGATCACGGCTTTCTGAGAAGGGTCGCAAGGTCGCGGACGGTTGGAAGGGATTCCAGGGCGCGGGTTTTGTCGATGAGTTCGCGGGATCGGGCGTCTCCCAATACCGGCGCGATGAGGCCGAGGGCTTTTTTCTCGACTTCTTCATCGCTCATGGGATTTTCGGGCGTGCCGCGAGAGCTGGCGACGTGCTCTCGGAGAGTCTCTCCGCTTCGGGTCGTGACTTCGACGGTCGCCGGCCGCGGAGCAGACGGCTGGAATAAAGTCTCGTCGCCAACAAGCTCGATGCGCGCCATCATTTCCCGCGTCTTCTTCTCCTTCATGCGGCGATAATCGTGCGCGGCCTCAAAACTGAGGCTGCCATCGAGGAGCATGACGGCCATAATATACTGAAGGTTAATATCGGGCATGACTCGGTTGTTGACAGTGTCGGCTCCTTCCTTGGGAAGACGAACCGTCACTTTTTCGACGGTCTCCGGTTGCAGACCATGTTTTTTTCGGATGGTTTCCAGCGCCTCCGCAGCCGCTTGAATGGGGGCGCCGATGGGGAAGAATTTGATTGAAGTCTCCATGATCTCGTAGCGGCTTCCCAAGCTGTCAGAGAGCTTTTGCGGATCGGGAGAGGTCGAGTACGCGGCGAGAAAGTTCTTTTCTCCTTCGAAGACGTCGGCCATGCCGGTAAATCCGCATTGAACCAGCACAGCGGCGGTCACGCCGTTGCGGGCCGGCATGCCGGCGAAGTCGAAAGCCTTCTCGACATGGTCGCTGTCCGCGACCCAGGAGCGCACCCCGGAAGCTTGCTGCGCCGCATACGAGAGTGCCCACCGGATCTGCTGAGCATCCAGTCCTGCAAGAACGCTCGCCGCAGCGGCGGCGCCAAAGGTCCCGCCGATGCTGTGTGTGCTATGCCAGCCGAGCTGGTGGGCTCCGAGCGCCTGGGTTACGCGGCAGCCCACGTCATAGCCGGCCACCACCGCACTGATGAGCGCACCGCCATCTCTGCTCTCTTTTTCCGCCATCGCCCACGCCGCGGGCACGATCGCACAACCCGGATGCGTCCTGGAGCGCCAGTGGGTGTCGTCGGTCTCATCGGCGTGGGCGAGAATTCCATTAACCAAAGCAGCGGTGGTTGCGGGAAGCATGAGATTGGTTCCAACCACGGTGGCCTCGCGCTTGCCGCGCTGGCTTCGCCCATACTTAATCGCTAATCGTCCGGGCTTGAGCTTGGCGCCCGAGACCATCGCAGCGAAGGCGTCCACGATATGATGCTTTCCCTTTCTCGCCACCTCTGGCGGAAGCCCCGCGCTTCGCGACGCCTCCAAGTATTGGCTCAACTCATCAATGACTTTCATAATGATTCTCTCCGAAGTCGTATGCCCCGATGATTTAATTCAGCGCTTAGGCGTGAAATTCCCGCTCGCTTTGATTGTACATTTTAGGCCTTTTAGGACAATTATTGCCTCCTTGCAATCCCAGGAATTCCCTTAAATTCCTTAATTGATCGCTTAGTCCCATGGTATGTCCCTTGCATTGTAGATATCAATTTGGACAGAGAAAGTCTTTTTGAGAAAGGAGCAATTATGATCCAGTCTGCATATTGGAAGAGGCTCTCTTTGGGCATGATTGGGACGGTTCTTCTAGCCACTACTATCGGCTGTGCCGGTGGTCCCTTGACCACGAGGGAGCAGGCAGCGGGGATAGGCGCGGTTGGAGGTGCTGCTGCAGGTGGCCTCATCGGTGCCGCCGTCGGTCACCCGGCTGGCGGAGCGCTGATTGGTGGTGGTCTTGGGCTAGCTGCAGGGGCTCTCATTGGCGACCACATCCAGGGGCAAGAGGGGAAGCAGTATCAGCAAGGGCAGCAGCGCATAGACCAGAACCAGGCCGAAATCAATCGCCAACGTCGAGAGACGGAACAGCTGAGACAGGGAGAGTATTAAGTTTTCAATAGAAGAAGGTAGTAGAAGAAGCCCGGCCGGATGATCTTGTCGGGCTTTCTTTTTCCTGACGATCCTATACTCTGGCTTCAACGGGAGCGAATGAGCTTCACGCCAGGTAGACCTGGTCGTGCTCGCGCACTTTGTCTTTGACTTTAATCCCGACTACTTTGCCCTTCTCTGCGCGAGGCACGTTCTGGTGCTCGATCTGAATCGAGTCTACGCTCTCAG
>VBLN01000496.1:0-1246 GCA_005878685.1 Deltaproteobacteria bacterium
CCCATATTCAGCAGCGCGAGCAGGTGCGATGGCCGAAGCCCTCCTAAGCTTGCGCGATATCCGGGTCCGATATGACGAACCGACTGTTCTTCAGTTCGCTTCCCTAGCCGTATATCCAGGCGAGGTTCTCGCCATCATCGGACCCAATGGCGCGGGAAAGTCGACGCTTCTTCGCCTCATGGGGCTGCTCCAGCAGCCGACGGAAGGCAAGATTTACTTTCACGGCGACGAGGTAACACAAAAAAACGCCCTGGCGATCAGGCGCCGCATGGCGAGCGTTTTTCAGGAGCCTCTCCTTTTAAACGCTTCGGTCTATGACAATGCAGCCTTGGGGCTCAAACTCAGAGGGCTGGATTGGCGTTCCACCGAGCAGCGTATCTCGCCCTGGCTGGAGCGTCTCGGGATCGCTCATCTGGCGCAAAGACAAGCCCGGAGTCTCTCAGGAGGCGAGGCGCAGCGGACCAGCTTGGCCCGTGCCCTATCCCTGAACCCAGAGCTCCTTCTGTTGGATGAACCCTTTTCTTCGCTGGATCCTCCTACTCGTGAAGGATTCCTCATCGATCTGGAGACAATCCTGCGCGACACAGGCATCACTACGGTATTCGTCACCCACGACAGAAACGAGGCTCTCATGTTAGGAGACCGGGTCGGGGTTCTCATAGGCGGCAGGCTTCTTCAACTAGGGCCGGCGACTGAGATTCTCTCCCGACCCAAGAATCAGGAAGTAGCCGACTTCATCGGCGTCGGGACAAAAATTGCCGGAGTGGTAGAAGAAGCAACCTCAGGAAGAAGCAGGATACGAGTCGAAGCCGGCAACATCGAAGTCGCGGGCAACTTCCGACCTGGCGAGCGAGTGCTGCTCGCCGCTCAGGCGATCAAACGAAAACAAGAATAGTAAGGAGAGCTACTGTTGGTAAAGGATCTCGCCCGAGGAGCGCGCGTCATAGCCGCCGAGGGCTTCGACCGCTTGTCTGAAGCCGGCGGAGCGGATGACCTCCAATAGTTTTTCTCCCTTTTCTGATTCGAAGAAGGAGCGCAGAAAAAGTAGGTCGTATTGCTCTTTGCCCACCGGAATGAAATCGAGTCCGAGCGCATTCGCCGCTGAGCGCACACCCAGCCCCACATCCGCCAGACCGCTGACGACCGCCACGCCAACGGCCATATGGGTGAATTCCTCGCGTTCGTAACCGCGGACAGCCTGCGGCTCCATGCCGAGCCGTTTGAGCTCAAAATCGAGCAGGACTCG
>VBLN01000496.1:1304-2774 GCA_005878685.1 Deltaproteobacteria bacterium
GGGATTTCCCCGGCGAACGAGAAGCCCTTGCTCGCGTTGGACGAGATGGATCAGTACCACAGGGAGAGCGGGAATCGTGCGCTTGATGTCTGGAACATTGTAGGCGCCCGTGTCCGGATCGAGCAAGTGGGTTCCCGCGATATGCGTCTCCCCTCTTTGCAGCGCCAGGAGACCGCCCAAGCTTCCTACGTTGGTCGCGGCAATTTTCAACTCCGGGTAAGAGAGCTTCAGCCGATCTTCAAGAACTCCGATGGAGAGATCGTGGCTGCCTGTGCAGAGAATCGTATTGTCGATCTCATCCAGAGGGCGTAAAAGCTCGATCTCTGCTTCCTCGCCGGCGTTAATCCCCTCCACCAAAGTGGGAATGCGCAAAAAACCATCGGCATGGACCATGGTGGTGATCACTCCGGCGCCCCGGCCAAGGGGCACGGCGACGAGTCTTGCCCCGACTCGGCCCAAAGTAACACGGACAAACTCCTCCAATCCGAGATGAGATGGAATCTTCTTGGGAACCGTGGCACGAACCACCGGCACACGATGAGGCCCTGAACCTAGCAGTCTCCCAACGACCGGCTGCAGGATCTCGCGCGCAACGACGATAGCCGAAACCGGATATCCGGGGATGCCGATGGCGGGCTTCCCTCCCACGATTCCCAAGACGGCCGGTTTTCCCGGCATCACATCGATCCCGTGGACCAGCAGCTCCCCTTCTTCCGCAATGATCTCCGCCGTGAAGTCGTGCTCTCCTGCGGATGAACCAGCAATGATCGCAACCACGTGGTTCTGTTCGACGGCCCGGCGTAGCGCCTGTTTAAGTAGAGACGGATCATCTCCGACCTTAGGCAGTTTAACCGGCTCCCCTCCCCACTCCTGGACAAAGGCGGCCAGGACACTGGAGTTAAACTCGATGACAGCGCCAGGCCGAGCTTCTTCTCCGGGCTCGATCAACTCATCCCCCGTAGGAATGATCGCGACTCTGGGCCGGCACTTGACCTGGACAGTGGTGTGCCCGGCCGCGAGCAGAGGGAACGAGGAAGAAGCAAGTCGGTAGCCACCACATCCTCTCCCACCAGACGCACATTATGCCATGGCGCCACAGACTCAAAGATCTCGACCGTCTCCTCGTCTACTTGCCGGACTTTTTCAATCATAACGACCGCATTGGCCCAAAGCGGCAGCGCGTTCCCCGTATCCAGATAGGTGAATCCGCTTTCAATAGGGTTTCCATCGGAGATTCGCCTCAACCTCTTAGGGGAAAACTCGGTCGCGCCAAAGGTGTCCTCTGCCCGGACACAGATCCCATCCATTGCAGAGGCATGATAATGAGGCGACGATATGCGAGCGAAAATAGGCTCGGCGGTGATCCGGTGAAGCGCGTCACTCACCTGAACCGCCTCGTCGCTCAAATGTGATGGATCAACGCTCCGCAATAAAAGCTCTTTCGCCTCTTTGAGCGGCGTCTTCTTGAGA
>VBLN01000158.1 GCA_005878685.1 Deltaproteobacteria bacterium
TATCAAGAAGACACTATTGAACGCCTTGAGATCAGGCCCTTTGGGGTCGCCGCGAAAACTCCGCGCCCCGAAGACCAGAAAGCTATCCGGGTTCAGGGTCGGGAAAATTTCCGGCGGAAGTCTCTGAATATTTTCCGGCAACCAAGCTTCCACTGCGGATTCGGGCCACAACACCAGACTGGCGCCCTGCAAGCCTCGCGTCAGATCCAGATAGGCTTTCAGATTGCTCTCCATATAAGCAATGTCCCATTTGTGCTTGATATCGATCCCACCCTGAACCGAAGCGACGGCCAGCTTCGGAGCCGCTTGCATCTCCGCTGCCACAATCTTGAGCCTGAAATAGCCGTACAAGATGGTAACGAACACAATCACGCCCAAAACCGCCGTTTCTCGGAGCCAAAGTTTCCCACGGCGGGAGAAAATTCCCGCATAAAGGGTGGTGTTGATCTACATCAGGAGAAAACTCGTACCGAAGGGACCCGCCAGATCAGCCGATTGGATAAGGACGAGAAACTCCGACTGGCTGCCGGCAAGATGCCAGGGAAAGAGCGATGGGAACCAAAACTCTATGGCAACCCAAAAAAGCGGGGCGAACAAACCAACCGGGCCGAACCCGCAACGACGCACAAGCAGGGTAAACAGAGCAAGAGTCAACCCGCCGTAAGCAGCAAAAAGACAAAAAATGACAGCGCTCACGCCGTAAGAATAGCCGCCGAAAACCTTGATCGTGTAAGTAAGCCAATAAAAACCTACAAGATGCGCGACCATCCCTGTGAGCCAGCCGAGGAAAAGAGCCTGGCGTATGGTGGCTTGTTGAGTCGCCCAAAAGAGGGGCGCGAAGGCGACCCAAGCCAGCGGAAAGAGCGCAGGGAAAAGATAGGGAAGAGCCAAAAGAACCGCGGATGAAATACAGGCCAAAACTTTCCTTGACATATAAATGTTTTATGTATTAAGGTTCGCTAAATTATCTGCAACTCATGAGGACTGAAGTGAAAGTCATCTTTCACTATCATGAATCCTCCAAAGTAAAAATATCTTCCTGAAAGAGAGGGCCATGGAGCGATTACGGAGGGTGTCAGTCAATCTAGTCGAGCTCTTATTCTTAGTCCTGCTGGCAGCGCCGGCCCAAGCCGCTTCCATCCTGGGTGATGAGTGGGAAAAATTTTTCACAGAAAGAGTTAAATTCTCCGGCTACATGGAAAATACCACAGGGCTTGCGGTGAGCGCGGGAAACCGATTCTTCGCCGAAAGCAACCGTTTTGTCATGAACCGTTTTGTGATCCAACCCGAATTCAATCTGGACTTTAACGAAAAAGTAAAGCTTTTTATATCCTGGAGATTCGTTAAGGAGCCGCGCTACAGCGCCGAGGCGAAAAGTAGACACCGAGTCGTCTCCTACTTTCCTGTTGCGCCTGTGCAGCCCCTCCCCAACACCTTCTACGACGAGGACAGCTTCAAGCCCTGGGAAATGGTCTGGAATATCAATCCCACTGACCAGCTCAACATCCGGCTTGGCAGGCAATTTATCTCATGGGGTGAAACCGACGGCATCAGACTGCTCGATGTGATCAACCCTCAGGATGGTACATTTGCCCCTCCTGCCGCCCCTAACCTGTTCAACCTCGATGAGACTCGAATCCCCTCTTGGGGAATAAGAACCCTTTACACGGTCCGACCTGTAAGTAATACCATCTTCGAGTTCTTCGCCCTGCCCGGCTTTTGGGATGAGGCAAAACAAAGAGTGGATGAGATCGTGGGGAGCAACGATACTGGCGATCTCAAAGTCCGATACGGAAGATGGTCTGCCCACCCGGAGACCCGATTGGTTCTTGCCGGGCGAAACGCGTTTGGCAACCTTTTCGCTAACCCCATTAACCCTGTGTTGTGTCAAACGGCAACCCCAACCAAAATTGGCTGCCTGGTTATTCCCAGCACGAGCAGGGAACTCCCAGATGCCGGAGATAGTTGGAAGATTGGAACGAGAATTACCCACAGCATCGGAAAATTAAATTTCGGTCTTGGTTACATTTGGGGCTTCAACCCCCAATCCACGGACATGGTGTTCAAGCTCAAGGGAGTGACGTGCTCTTCCCCGATCGCAGCGGCGTGCGCGGGGGGTGCAGCACCGAGCGTGGCTACTCTGAGGCTGGTCAACGATCGTACCAACATATTTGCAGGCCACTTTAACTACACTGTGGATGAGATTGTCAGCCTCCCTTTGAATACGGCGATTCGCGGAGAGTTGGCCTTTTACCCGGATGAGCCCTATAACATCTCGAAGTTTCCTGGCCCATTCGGTCTTAGGGCAGGTCCCCACCCCAGGCACCCTGACGGTACTGTAGAAAAGAACACCCTGCGCTATTCTCTCGGCTTTGATCGAACAACATTGATACCTTTCCTACAGGAGGATCCCCTGCGCCCTTTCAGAATGTCCTTTCAAATCTTCCAGCGAGTCATTCTAGACCACGAGGACGGAATCCATCCTTTCTCTACGGCGCAAAAGATAAAGATGGTTTCGACCAACCTCACTTTCAGGGTCAGCACAGGTTATTATGGCGACACGATTCTCCCCGATGTTTTTGTGGGGTACGATCCTGCCGGCTACTGGAACCTAAACCCGGCCGTGACCTATGCGCCTCCTTGGAACGAGAAGGTCACCGTCAGTTTGATCGCCGCCCTCTACGGCGGTCACAATAAGTTCAACAGTCTCGGCTTCTTCTCCGAGAAGGACTCTGTTTTTCTCAAAATGCGTTATCAGTTCTGACAGTTCAAGGGAGGCGTAGATTAACTATGTCAAAAGCTAACAATCGATTATCCATTGTGTCCAATTGGCTGGCGCCGTCGCTCCTTGCTGTCCTGGTTTTAGTCCATTCAGGCCAGATCCGGGCCGCAGAGGTTGAGCTAAAGCCCGGGGAAACGATTGGACCTAACAACTGGCAGAGAGTTCAGGGAATGGTAGGAGAAAATCTCCTCAACCGCATCAAAGGAGGCTACACCTTTCAAATCAAGGAGCCCAAGCTCTACAAGCCCCTTAAGGAGTATGTGGAAGCGACCGAGAAATATTCAAAGAACGTCAAGCTCGGCCCGAACGGCGAGCTTCTCAACTATGCTGCCGGTCTTCCCTTCCCAAATTTCGACAGGAACGACTCTCAAGCCGGCCCGAAGCTCGCATGGAACTTCTTCTGGCGCTGGCTGGGTGACGATTACAAGACCGGCGGCGCAACAAAAGAAGGGAAGATCAACCGGTTTGCTATCGAGAAAGACGGATCCGAGCGCCGCTCAGACCTGGTCTCCTACTTTATCTTCCCCCGGACCCGTTACATGCTAGATCCCAAGCCTGTGATTCCGGGATACGAAAACATCGACTACATGCAGCTTCGCATAGACAGTTATCCGCGCGACACGGCGGGCACGACAACGCTCGAAATACGCTACGACGACCCAAAAAGGGTCGATGACCTGTACATATACCTCCCCAGTATCCGTCGCATTCGCCGCGCCACTACAACCCAGAGATGCCAAACCCTGGCGCCCAGTGAGTTCGTCCTGGATGACATCAACAGCCACAACGGCAAGATCACGGACTTCAACTACCGAGTCCTGGGCGAAAAAAAGATGCTCGCCAATATGGCTCAGGAGCATGAGCCTTATCACCGAAAGCCGGGAGACTACCTACCTATTGACGAGAAGTGGGAAGTGGTGGACACCTATGTGCTGGAGGTCACCGCCAAAGATCCCAATTATTGCTACGGCAAGAAAATCCTTCACATCAACAAAATGACCTACGATAACGTATGGACCTACATCTACGATAGAAAAGGGGAATTTTTTAAAGAGTTCTGGGGCTTCTTTAAGCCGGTGAATCTGTCAGATGGCCGTGAAGTCTGGTCGGTCGGCGATGTCATGATCTTGAATGTCCAGAACGGCCGCTCCACGGTCGTCACGGCGACCCGGGCTTATAATCGAGGCTACCCGGTAAGCATGTTCAGCCTCGCCACTCTTCAGCGGATCCAGCGGGGAGAAAGCATCGAATGACGCGCTGACAAAACCGTCCCTCCTGTCGAACGCTCAGTAAGACCGATCAGTTTTATGTGGGGATTCCTCATCGTCGTGCTGGGGCTGTCTCTGGGGTCAGCCTCATGGTCTATTCTTGCTTCGGCCACCCAATACTCCTACCGGGAGCCAGCTTTTCAAGACAACTTCTATGGCATAAAAATCCACGGCAACCGATGCTGGATCGTGGGTTATTACGGGACCGTTCTTTACTCCCGAGACCGCGGCAGCACCTGGGAGATCCAACAGAGCGCAACAAAGGAAGCGCTCTTTCAGGCAACTTTCATTTCTGATCAGAAGGGGTGGATATCCGGCAGCTACGGAACGATCCTGCATACCCAAAATGGCGGCCGAAACTGGTCTGTTCAAGGAAGCAGCACCCAAGAGCATCTCTTCGGTATTGACTTTATTAGCGAGAGAGAAGGTTGAGCCGTTGGCAGCCGAGGAACCATCCTTTACACGAACGATGGGGGAGCCACATGGGTCAACCGCGCCATCGGCGAAGACGTCATCTTGAACCGAATCTCCTTTAAATCGCCCAAGCGAGGTTGGGTCGTCGGGGAGTTTGGCGTCATCTACCAGACCAAGGATGGGGGGCAAAGCTGGCTGAAGCAAAAGAGTCCGATAGAAGTTTCCTTCGTGAGTGGCGAAAGCCGCAATCTCTTTGCGCTTATCTTTCCCGACTCTCATGCGGGTTGGGCCTTTGGTCTGGACGGCGTCATCCTTAAAACACAAACCGGAGATCAATGGACAGTGATCAATCAGAACGGGGTGGTCCCGAAAGGCGTAACCGATCGCCATCTTTTTGCCGCAGCCCGCGTGAACGGAACGCTGTGGGCCGTGGGCGAACGCGGCGTCGTCATTGTTTCTGAGGCGGGGAAGGAAAACTGGCGTAGAGCAAATTTCAAATTTCCTCCCGTAGCCTTAAACGGCATCGATTTCAGTCCAGAGGGCTTCGGCCTTATCGTGGGCAATCGCGGCGCCATCTTTCGGACCATGGATGGCGGCCAACAATGGCAGCGAATCAAGATCGTTCCGCAAACACCCGGCAAGGGAATCAGCCAAGCGCCATGAAAAAGGTGGCCGAGTTCATAGTGAGAAGGCGCCTGCCCGTTCTCCTCATGGTTTTGCTCGTGACGATTTTTTTTGCTTACTTCTCGCTAAGAGTCGAAATCTACACAGCCTTCTCCGACCTCCTGCCGCAGAACCACCCCTACGTTAGGCTTCACAATCAGTTCGGTAGGACGTTCGGAGGAGCAAATATAGTCTTGCTCTCCGTGGAGGTGAAGCAAGGGGACATCTTTAATTCCAAGACCCTAGAAAAAATCAAGAAGCTCACAGAGGTCATCGAGTTCAGCCGAGGGGTTAACAACTACCAGATCTTTTCCATCGCCCGCCAGAAGGTCAAAGATGTCCGCGCGACAGCCTGGGGAATCGAGGTCCAACCGGTCATGTGGCCAAAGGTGCCTCAGTCTCAGGAGGGAATCGAGCAGCTGCAAAATATCGTCTACGCAAATCCTACAATCATCGGCCGGCTTGTATCCGAGGACGGCAAGGCAGCGCTCATCTCCGCCTCTTTCTTCGAAGAGCGATTGGACTATGCAAGCCTC
>VBLN01000159.1 GCA_005878685.1 Deltaproteobacteria bacterium
CTCGTCAAAATTGGATGAATGGCCTGATCTTTCCCCGCTATCCCTGCCACTCGTAGTTCAAGCCGGCGAAATCGATTTCGTAGCTCCCGCCCTGCTTAACCCCGCGGGGAAATGAAGCGGCTTCCTTGAGATCCTTGGGGCAATAGATCTCGAAAAGATTGCCCGAGGGGTCGCGAAAGTACATGAGGCCCTTCTTACCATCCCGAGTCCATGGTTGGTGGGTCTTAACGCCGTTTCGGTCGAGCCACGCTTTCATCGGCAGAAAATCCTGCGCCTCAATGAAAAACGCATAGTGAGGATATTCGGCATCCCAAGCCGTCCATTGACCAGATCGATTCGACAGCCCGATGATGACTCCGGCGACACGAACCTCGGCAAATCCCTCGACGTCGTGTATCAGCTCGCCGCCCATAACTTGAGTGAAGAAGCGTTTGGACTGCTCGAGATCGCGCACGGCAAGGCTCGCGTGGCCAAAGCCCGAAAAGCGCGGTTTCCGCGTCTCCTTCTGGGCGCCAGCCGCGGCGCTCTTTTCGTCCCACCTATAATTAAGCCCGCCAAAGTCGATCGGCTGCCCTCCCTGTCTAGGTCCCAGCGGCAAAGAGCCGATGCCCTCGCAGCCCCTGTCACCGTAGAGCTCGAAGAGATTTCCCGATGGATCGCGGAAATACATCAACGCCGTCTTATGGTCTCGGGTCCAGGGACGGTTGGGAACTCCATGTCTGTCGAGCCATTCCTTCATCAGCCAGTAGTTCTCTCTGTCGATGAAGAAAGCATAGTGGGGATATTCGGCGTCCCGCTCCGTCCAACCGCCAGGCTGCTCTGAAAGCCCGATGATGACATCGGCGACGCGGACCTCGGCAAACCCCTCGATATCGTGCACCAGCTCGCCCCCCATGACTCGGGTGAAGAAACGCTTCGACTGCTCGAGATCGCGCACGGGCAGGCTCGCGTGGCTAAAACCGGAAAAGCGCGGCTGTCTTACGGACACAACTCTAGCTTGGCTCGTAGAAGTCGCTGTGGTTTCCATCTCATCCTCCTTGCTATAGCTGAACGCCTCGCCTCTCCGTTGTTTCGGGTGTGTGAAAAAGCCGTGTCTGTCATTCGCGCTTATGGCGGGAATTAGCCGACTCGGCCCGACGTCGAGCGGAAAAAAAGCCGGTGTTAAAGCGATGGTCCTTGACGAAGCGAGCATCCACGAGTTCTCTCGCATTCACAGCCGCTGCCTTTGGGTTGGTCAAGGCCATCTCCTGCAGGACGGTCTGGTATCCCTCTGGCGGAGGATAGGGGGTCTCGGGCATGTCTTGACTGAACCACGACCAAGTATGCTCGAGCACACCTCGATCTTCCACTCGGGAATACTTGCGCATAATTTGGATGGTCTCCTCCTTGTGAGTTTTGAAATATTGGATCGCCTCGACATATGCCCTCATATAGCGTCGCACCGTCTCCGGATGCTCTTTGATAAGTTTTGCTGTGGTATAGATCCCGCGCTGGGGAAAGGGAATCCGGAGCGACACAATATCGAGCAGAACCGGAAATCCTAGCTTGTCGACGATGGGCTTCTCCGCTTCGGTGAGAACGGTAAACTGGACAATCCCTTTCTGCATCGCAGCGACTCGATCGAGAAGGACGCCGATCGGGCGCAGGCTCACGTCCTTCGCGGGATCCAGCCCCATCCTTCTCAGACTGACGCGCAGGGCAAAATCGGCAATCGTTCCAGGGCTATGGTTTCCGCCGGTCTTCCCCCTTAGGTCCTCCGGCCGTTTGATGCCTGGCAGCGTGACAAAATAATAATTGAGAATGTTTGAGTGCCCCGCGATCGCCACAACATCCCCTCCGGCGAGGCGGGCGCTGACAAACGACGGTCCTGCACTCTCGCCTATGGCAATTTCTCCCGCCAGAATTCCCTGCAGCGATCGAACGCTGCTCGGGATAAGGACCGGCGCGACATCAAGGCCATGCTTGTCGAATAGCCGCGCCTCTTTGGCAACCCAAATCACCGATGAGCCTCCAGGCGCAGGAGAGAAGTAAGCCGTGTAGAGTCTTTCCGCTGCTCCTAAGGGCGGCGCGGAGGTGACAAATAAGGTCCCAAAGATGACGGCCAGACGAAACCACTTTCTCCGGTGTGTCCTATCTTTCTCCATAGTCCCTCCTGACCCTCCCCGAGCTATTCCGGGAAACCCGAGAACGTCAGTCTACTCCAGATATCTTTTATATTCTTCCATGACCTGGTTAATGCGATCCGCTATGGCAACATCCTCGGCGACCATCTTGACCCTGGCAAACTCGTCCTGCGGGATCTCCGCGCGGGAAATCACGCGTCCGAGATTTTTCATGAACAGCTGCCCCTCTTTAGAGAGGACGAAATCGACAAAAAGCTTTCCTGCATTGGCATGAGGCGCGGCAGCAGCAAGAGCGAGCGGATGCATGTTTTTGGTGACGAACGGGAGCGGCGCGACATCGAGGGGAGCGCCTTGTTTTTTGAACCGAAGGACCTGATTCTCGTAGACCAAGCCAAGATTGAACTCGCCTGCCGCAACGAACTGAGTGATCAACACAGGCGCCGCACGATAATGGAGATCCTAGCGTCCCAGCACGTGCATAAATTTCCTACCTCTGTCTTCACCCATAATACGGAGCATGGTGGCATACCAAGAGTACTGTCCCTCCGGAAAACCGATCTGCCCCTTCCACGCCGGGGCGAGGAGATCTTCGTATCTCTTAGGAACCCTTTCCTTCGGCACAAACTGTGTGTTGTACGTAATGACCCTCAAGTTGGAATACATGTCCACCCAACGCCCGCCAGGATCTTTGGAGTCAGCAAAAAAGGCCTGAGCCTCCGGCGATACGTATCGGGCCAGTAGCCCCGCTTTCGCCAGCAAATGAATTTCCATGCCGCTGTTGGTAACAACATCAAAAAGATCGCTCCCGGTGCGATGCTCCGTGATAGTTCTTTGGAGCAGCTTTTCGCTGCTGAGCCGGGTAATCTCGACCCTAAGGAAGGGATATTTGGCTTGGAAGGCATCCGCCAATAACTTGCTTTCTGTGGCCGCCATCGACGTGTAAAAGCTGACCCGCCCCTCTTTCTTAGCAAGCTCCACGGTCTTCTCATCAGCCGCTTGCAGACGAGCGCCGACAAGGCCAAGGAGAGAAAACACAAAGAGCATAAGAAGCGATTTCCTCCCGCGACTCATTTCCGGCTCCAGATCTCCGCGATCTCACTTGCTGTAGCGACATCAAAGTGCGTTTGCTCCATTAATTTCAAAGCCATGTCGTGCAGCTCGCGATTTCTGGAGCCGACGCAGTCTTTGAGAATAACCATGTCGTAGCCTAGATTGCGCCCGCTGCGGGCCGTGCCTTCAACGCCGCCTTCGGTGGCGACCCCGCCAATCAGAATCGTTCCTATGCCTTTGCTCCGCAGCATAAGATCAAAGTCAGTCCCCACAAAGCCGTCCGGTCTGCGCTTGTGGAAAACGATGTCCTGGGACTGAGGTTTCAACTCCTCAACGATCTCCCTTCCCTTGGGATCCTCTTTTTCCTTCAGCAGTTGGCTGGGATCCGTTGCCTTCGCTCGCTTCATTCTGACGCGCACCCAAACGCCGGCTTCCTCTTTCGCCAGATCGAAGCCGGTCTGTACCGAATAAAAAACCGGTACGCCAACTCGGCGTGCCTGGCCGGACAAGTCTTTCAATTTCGCGAGTATATCCTTGTAGTTGAAGGCGTTGGGCGCAATGGCGTACTCCATATCCCAGAGGAGTAATGCGGTCCGCTTCGGGTCGACAATTTCCGCCAACGTGCTCGCTATCTTCTTCCCTCCTATCTCGAACATAACGCACCTCCATTGGTTAACGCTGCAAAACCCTTTTCAAGCCCAACCATCCTCTTCATTTCCCTCGATGGTCAAACAGCCCGCTGGAGAGACCCGTCCGGGCCAATGTAAAACGATTCGAAGAGATGCCGGGTCGGAAAACTCAGCCTTAAGTTGTGCGAAAATTAGCTGAAAATGATGGTCGCCGTCAATAGAGTCGACTCTTGGGCCAGGTGGCCAAAATAAATCCCGTCATCACAAGAATGAAGAGCGCATTGAGCGCATCAATGAAGAGCACGGAAAAGCTGATACCGGCGAACATATAGTGAGGCAGGAGCACGGGAAGAGCGATGCCAACCCAGAGTATGATTCCAACCGATGCACCTTTGCCGCCGGTGTTCGCACCAAGGCGCTGGAGCAGCCAGGAGATGACGTAACAAGAAAGAAACGCTCCGAAGATCGCGCCGATATAGGGAGCGAGGTTGCCTCTATTCAGCTCGCTTACTTTCTTGCCCAGGCCGGCCGCCCAGGGATTTAGGAAAAGATAAGAGGAATACCACAGGAATCCCACCACTTGGTTTAGTAGGACTGTGACCAAAATGGCGCGATGATGATGCCGAACCATCTTTGCCCCTCCTCCCAGATATAATTGGTCACCGCTCATACTTGTCGGAAGAAAGCCCGCTGGAGAGACCAGTCCACGCTAATGTAAAACGATTCAAAGATGTGCCGCGTCGGAAAGCCCAGCCTTAAGTTGTGCGAAAAGTAGCTGAGATCTTAGCTTACCGTCAAGCAGTTATTATTTGCCCGGAATCGAGACCCTGCCCGGCCCCTGGGCAAAGGAGCCTCCCAACGCACCGGCAGGAATCGCCAGGACGTACCCTAAAAGCTGGTAAAAATAAGGAACAGGACTGGCCTCCCCTGTCATGGCGGTTTGCAGAACCCCGACGATGAGCGACACTGCGCCCACGAGCGCGCCGTGCTTTAGCTCGTCGGCCTTGGCAAGCCGAGCTGCAAGATAGCCGCCTAGCGCGGTACAGAAGGCGCCGATGACGATGAGCGCGACTAGCCCCTCCTGCGAGGAGAGCATCTCGTTCAATGCCTTCTCGATGGCTTCTTCAGGCAGGCCACCTTTTTCAAAAGGCTCTTTCACGTAATAGAGAATCAAGTACAACATGACGAGGACAAACGTCGCTACATAATCCACGACGGCACCGACAATGATGGGCCGGATCTTTACTCCCGTAAAAAATCCCCGAGGCTCAATCGGCAAAGGAGCTGGCTGTTGTGGTTGCTGCGGAGAGATTTTCGGCCACATAGTCAACCTATGACTGTGTTTTTCAAATCGTTCCTACTTTTTGCTCTGAGCCGCGCCACTCTAGGGTCGCTCCGCAGCTCCCCGGCTCGCCGCCGACGCGTACATTTCTTCTGCATATTGCTTCAAAGCTCGCCGGGTGCTGAAGCGCGGCGTCACAGACCGGACAGCTTCCTTCACCATCTGCAGCCAGCGCCGCGGCACACTCAGACTGTCGCGATCATAAAAGGCGGGCACTACCTCTTCTTCCAGCAGTCGGTAAAGCGCTCCCGCATCCGCCGCATCCACCGCAGCCGGATCGCCGCTGATGCCTCCGTCGATGAGCCACCCGTTGGATCCCGTATAGCCTTCCACCCACCACCCGTCGCCAGTGCTCAGATGGAGCACACCATTGACCGACGCCTTCATCCCGCTGGTCCCGCTCGCCTCGAACGGTCTGCGCGGCGTGTTGAGCCAGACATCGCACCCTTGCACCAGAAAATGCGCGACGTGCATGTCATAGTCTTCGATGAAGGCGACCCGTCCGCCAAACGATGAATCGATGGCGCGCTTGTAGAGGCGCTGCAAATGACGCTTGCCGGCCTGGTCTGCCGGGTGCGCCTTGCCGGCAAACACGATCTGGACCGGTCGTCTTAAGGTGAAAAGAATGCTGGCTAATCGCTCGGGATCATGAAAGATAAGATCGGGCCGCTTGTAATCGGTGAAGCGGCGGGCGAAGCCAATTGTGAGCGCGGCCGGGTCGAGTAACGTCCCTGCCGCCACCACTCGGGCGGCACTCACTCGTTCTTTCATCCACAACTGGCGGGTGCGCTCGCGAATGAACGCGATCAGATAGTTCCTGAGGGCCTGGCGAACCGCCCATAGCTCCTCGTCGGGAAGGGTAAAAATATTGTCCCAAAAGCTTGGCTCATCTTGGTGCT